>JBAZVR010000001.1:0-300000 GCA_041660765.1 Candidatus Babeliaceae bacterium
GAAAAAAATAGACCACCTTTATGAAAATACTTTTTTCGTGCTTGCTACGATTACAACGCGCGTTTTAAAACAAAAAGATCTTAAAATTATTATTGCGAGGACTTAATCATGAATTTCAAACAAGCTCGCCTTTTGTAAAAACCAATTAGGCAAAAATCCAAGAGGCAGCTCTACTATTTTTGCAACAGATGTAGATTCTTTTAACGAATCTAAATAATGTGCCGGGTGAACGCGTTCTAAATCTGGGCGAGAAACTTCTTGTGGTTCATGAAAGTGTCCTGTTGTACGCTGTAGTGCTTGCGTAATAATACGAGCCGCAACGCGATATTTATTGGCAGGAAACGGATGTAATTTTTCTAACCCATAAGCGGACATATTATATTTATCGCTGTATACAATGGGTAATTTGTCTTCTTCTGCAACTGGTGTAGCAATAATAGATGATTTTTTATAATTTTTGTAAAGTTTTATTCCGCCACCGACAAAAAAACTACATCCGAGTATGGTACATGTAATTTTTGCATTCCAGGTTAATGGATTTACATATGACCAATCAAAAGTTTTAATTGACGTCGGTGTGCTAAGAATTATTGCTATAGAAAGTAAAAATAATATTTTTTTATTGTGTGTATGCATGACGTGTATAATTCGTATTTTGCGAAAAAAAGACAGGAGGAGGGAAAGCCCCTCCTCCTGTCTAACTAATTATTTTGCTTATTCAGCAAAGAAAAATTTCAGTTCCTGCGCAGCGTTTTCTGCTGAATCAGAACCATGTGTAGCGTTTGAGCCGATGCTCGTGCCAAACATTTTTCTTATTGTTCCAACGGCAGCTTGTGCTGGATTGGTAGCGCCCATGAGGTCGCGCCATTCTTGTATAGCATTTTCTTTTTCTAATGCCATAACAATAACAGGTCCCGATATCATGTAATCCACCAATTCACCAAAGAATGATCGTTGGCTGTGCACAGCATAAAATTCTTCCGCTTGTGCACGAGTAAGATGCATTTTTTCCATGCGAGCAAGAGTAAATCCATTAAGTTCAATCAGTGAAATAATGTTACCACTATGCTTTGCAGTGACTGCATCTGGTTTGATAATAGCGCAGGTTTTATTCATTGTTGTCTTCGTCAGTGTAGTTACGAGCTGCAGCATGTCGTTCGAGTTCTAACTGGAACTGTGATTTTGCCTTAGGCCCCACTTGTTCAGTATGTTTTTCACGACGGCTTGGTTGCTTTTCAGCGCGTTGTTCTTTTTTATGTGATGGCTTATTTTCACGTTGTTCTGATTGTTGATCAGCTTTAAGGCTGAGACCAAGTTTGTGATCTTCTTGGCTTACCTTAATAACTCTAAATTGAGCGCGTTGGCCAACTTTTACGATATCTTCAACTTTGTTCACATTGTTTCCTGAAAGTTCAGAAATGTGAACAAGGCCTTCAATGCCGCTATCAAGTTTAACGAAAGCACCAAAATCAGTTATTTTGGAAATTTCACCGTCTACTAAAGATCCAACTGGGTATTTTTGTTCAATATTTTCCCATGGATTTTCAGTAAGTTGCTTGATGCCAAGTGATATTTTTTTCTTTTGCTTATTAATATCAGTAATGATCGCTTCTACTTCGTCACCCTTGTGATAAATATCTGCTGGATGCTTGATATGTTCTGTCCATGAAAGGTCAGAAATATGAACAAGGCCATCTACGCCGCGCATAAGCTGAACAAAGATACCAAAGTCGGTGATGTTACTAATCTTGCCTTTGATCTTTTGACCAACAACAAACTGATCGGTAATTTCTTCCCATGGATTTTTTTCAAGTTGCTTGATGCTGAGAGACATACGTCGATTTTCTTTATCAAGAGATACCACTAATGCTTCGATAGTGTCGCCAACTTTGTAATGTTTTGCAAGGTCGGTAATGCGATCAGTCCAGGATATTTCTGAAATATGGATAAGTCCTTCAACACCTTTTGCGACTTCAACGAATAAGCCGTAATCAGTAATGCTGGAGATGGTACCTTTAACGGTTGATCCAACTTGGACATCTTCAGGGAGGTGTTCCCATGGATTTCCAGCAAGTTGTTTGATACCCAATGAAATTTTTTCATTGTTTTTATCAAATGAAATAACTTTAACGGTAATCGTTTCACCAATTTTAAGAAGTTCGCTTGGGTGAGCAATTCTGCCCCATGTCATATCAGTGATATGGAGAAGTCCGTCTACGCCGCCGATGTCGATAAATACGCCATAGTTGGTGATATTCTTAACGGTACCTTGAATAACTTGTCCTGGTTGCAATGAATCAAGAATTTTCTTGCGAACTTCAGAGCGTTGTTCATTAAGGTATTTGCGACGTGATATAATAACGTTGCCACGTTTTTGATTAACTTTGATGATGTATGCAGTAATATACTGGTTTACAAACTGATCAAAATCATTAACGCGTTGTACGTCAACTTGGGATCCTGGTAAGAATGCAGGGATGCCGATATCAACGCTGAGACCACCTTTAACTTTATGAGTAACAAGGCCTTCTACTGGCTTGCCTTCATCATACAGTTTCATGATAGAATCCCATGCCTTGAGCGCTTTTGCCTTCTCATAGGAAAGAATTACGTTGCCGTCAAAATTTTCAAGTTCATCGATGATGACTTCAATTTCTGATTGCGGAGTTAATTTTTTAAGTTCATGTTCTGTAAATTCATACAGTGGAATCAGCCCGTCGGATTTGTAGCTGATGTCAACCAGGACGCCGTCGGCGCTTGTTGCGATAACAGTACCTTTGATAATACTGCCTGGTTTATACTTGTTAACGGTGCCATCGTATAACGAGGCAAGTTCTTGCTTTTGTTCTGGATTTAATCCAAACTCCGCATCATCCCATTGGGGCTGTGCAGCAGCAAATTGTTTCGGTTTTATAAACTCTTTTGACATTAAGATGCTCCTTTGAGCAGATATCAGGCTTTTTGTGTCTCAAAAAACCCGGTTTAATGGTTGAACATTATTTACTGATAATACATTTTAAAATAGCATATTTTATCTTGATTGCCAAATATAGTAGACCTTATGCGTAACTAAATTTGCTTGAAATAGTCTCTGGAAAAAATGTGCGCAAAAGTCGCTCGTGGTGAGTGATTTCGAAGAAAACGTATCGAACCATGCGACTTATTTTTATTTCGTCAGGACCCTTCGATACATCGATCCTATCGGATCGCCACTCAGGGCGAGCGAAATTATAAAACTTTCTTTTGCTTATTGTGCATAAGGTCTAGTCTTATGCGTAAGAAAAGGGGGACTTTCAAAGTCCCCCTTTTCTTGGTTGTAATCGTATGTTGTAATATTTACATTGTTCTGGCAAATCTAAAGGTTTTAAGTGCCACCATGCCGAAACCAAATGTGCTTAAAGCTCCAAATAGACCAAGAGTAGTGGTTGCTTTGTTGTTGCCTATTGTCGCTAATACTGTTTTATGTTCTTTGTATTCTTTTCTGAGATTATTAACTGATATAGCGGTAAGCGTTGCGCAAGGTAGTGCTGCAAGAGCTGATGTAAGGCTTATCCCTAAGATAGGTAATTTAACCGCAGCCTTTGCTGCCGCTTCTACTACGTCGCCAGCATTGAAAGGATCGAATTTTGCCAACGTTGTAGAAAATACAGCGCTTGATATGCATATATACATTAAAAATTTTTTCATGTTTTCTCCATTTGAATTTTACTAGTTATCTTAATATCTAATTTCAATTATACATGTTTTGTGTATTTTGTCAAAAATTTATGCCGATGTTCAGCTCCGCTCATCTCAGCCCGTCCAAGCATCCCCTCGCTCATCTCGAGTGAATTTCGAAGAAATTAGTATCGAGAGGTATACGTATTAACACAGTCAAAAAAAGAGAGAGGGGGTGTTTCGAAGCACCCCTCTCTCTTTAGCATAAGTTTATTGTTTATGTGCCAAACTGCTCTCTTATTATATTTTGCTAGCAAATTTATAGCTACCATAGGCTAATGCGCTAAATCCTATCGTGCCTAAAGCGCTGAAAATACCTAAAGCTGTTGTTGCTTTATTGTTGCGCACTGTTTTCATGAAGGTTGGGAATTTTGCGGCAGCTTCGTTTATAACGCGCTCTTTTTTATATTCGTCTACTAATTTTTTTGTTGATAATGCTGTCAATGTAAAGCAAGGGACGGCGCCGAATGCTGATACAACGCTTACTCCTAGAAAAGGCAGTACAAACGCACCTTTTGCTACAGCATTTACCACGCTTTTAGAATCGAAAGGATCGATGTTTCCTGCGGATATTGCCGAAAACGCACAACTTGCTGCGCATATATACATTAAAAACTTTTTCATGTTTTCTCCATTTGAATTTTACTAGTTATCTTAATATCTAATTTCAATTATACATGTTTTGTGTATTTTGTCAAAAATTTATGCCGATGTTCAGCTCCGCTCATCTCAGCCCGCCCAAGCATCCCCTCGCTCATCTCGAGTGAATTTCGAAGAAATTAGTATCGAGAGATATACGTATTAACACATTATAAAACAGGGGGGGGCTTTCAAAGCCCCCCCCTGTTTTATCAATTAGGAGAAATTGTTTTTATTTATCAGATATGAAAATTTCAGCATATTTCAGAATTACTGCTTTGAGTTCATTAAGAGTATTTGCTGCTTGTAGCTCTTTTGCTAATTCTACTTTCTCGTTTTTGAAGTTGAATAAACTTGTTCCCATGAGGCGAGACATGTATTTGTTTCCAACCCATTGTAGAACGCTATAATTTGGAGTATTGTAGCACTTATTGATCTCGGCGCAGGCCAACTTTATTGCCGCTCTTATTGTTGCATTAGGTGCAGCAGTGCCAATTTCCGTTGAATTTTCAATTGTGTTGAATACTGTCAAAAGGGCCGCATTTGTCTTAATTCTATTGTCATAATCCACATTATAGCTTGCAGCGAAGCAGTATAAGCGATATGTGCCATATAGTGCGATTATACCTGCTAACCATGGATATTCATATGCAAAATTTCGCGTATTTGTCAATGCATGTTGCATTATTGAATTTATCCTTTCCGTGTTTATCGTCATAATTGGGGCATCGGGTTGTCCACCAAGACGTGCTGCGGCTTTCTGTAATGCATGAGCTGTAACGCCAGTGTCAGGAAATATAGCGTAATTTAAGGTGCCATCAAGTACCCTTTTTACAGGGTCCAAGCCGTATTTAAGTGTATTTTCCGCTGCTTTTGCAGCGGCATCGACTGTCGCTTCTGTAACTTTAGCCGTAACTGTTTGCGCTACGGGGGTTATTGCGGTTTCAGCGACTTTTTCAACGGTAGCATTTGTTAATTTGCTTGCCCCTGCTTGAACTAGTGAATCGCGCCAATTTGATATAAAACCAGCTTTGATAATAGTTGGTTGAAACACGTTTACAGCAACACAGGTCGCTATAATTGCGAGTAATTGTTTTTGTCTTTTGTTCATAATAATATCTCCACCTTTATTAGTTACATTTATTTAGTTATTACTCTAAGAATATCATATATAGAGCCTTTGTCAATAAATATCAAATAGAATTAATTAATTGTTTCAATCTGTATAAAATACAGGTTAAAGGTGGGGTAATGGAGATGATGAGGGTATTGGGACTTTATAGAGAGAAGAAAAGGGGAAGTAGGGGGTAAGCGAAAATAAGCGTTTATAGGGCATATTTGACGGCAAAATAGGCCTAAATTAGACCCCTTTATAGCTTATAGCCTGGTTTTTATGTTAAAAGGGGGCCTAAAGAAGGCCCCCCGAAAATACGTTCTATTTAGGCTATTATTTATTAAAAATTGACGCAAAAGCCTTATTTAGTTGTTCTTGAGCGGTACATCTTTTTGTATTTTGAGCTGTGATTATGTTTATCGTAGTTCTTAAGTTGTTATCTTCTGTGCGATAATAGCTGTGCGTTTTTAATGCGCTATGTGTCACTCCGCCTAATATTCCGGATCCAATGAGCGCTAGTGAAATGCTTTTCGCATATATGCTCATAGTGGTGTCAGTCGTGTAATAATAGCTTGTCCCGAATGCTAAGCCCATGCCTACCAATGTTGTCCCTGGGCTTCTCAGCCAATTATTAAAAAAGCTTGATAGCGCTGATTTGCTTGTGTTCTTTTCATAGCGCGATTGCGCATTTTTTATAGTGATTTCTTCTGCTTGTTTATTTATATATATGAAATGACCCATTTTTGTATTAAATTTGCTCTTTATATCGCTGCGATCGGTTTCGCTTAAAGACGACCCTGTAGCAAATTGCTGCTTAAGTTTTTCAATTTGTTTGTCGGTTGGATTATAGCCGCTCATTTCTGCTATTGCTGCAATGATATTAGCTTTAACTTGAACATTATCATCACTAGGCGTCTTGATTGCTTCAAGCGGATTGTTAGTTTTGCTGCCATTTGTAGAATCTGAAGTTATTTCAGTTTTTTCTTCAAATTTGCTTTGTGAGAGCTCTTTGAAGCCAGGTCTATCCTTATTAAGATTATTTAGCCGATCCAACAACTGCGCCTTCCTATTTTCGTCAGTAATTTTATTGGTAGCAGGCTCTTTGTTTTCTTTTTCACGAAGTTGATTTGCCTGTCGTTCTTTGAGCGCTGTTAGCCATTCGGCAAAATTAGTATCCATAGTCTTCTTGTACTGTTCGTGTCTTTCTCTTCTTTCTCTTTCCATTGCATGGGTAGCGGTGGGGGGTAGTAATAGTAGTATTGTAAGAGTTAAAAATGTTCTTTTCATGAGAGATATTCCATTTGATTTACTTGGTTAGCGATGTTATAGCATCAATTTCAGCATCTATTTCTTTGAGTAATTGATCGTCTTCTGTTTGGGCTTTTTGTTGAGTTGCTTGGCGTTCGGCGTTTTTTATGCTTGTAAAAATGCTACTTGCGTGTGCAATGGTTGTTTTATGAGCTGCATGATCAAGAGGGTTGTTGTGACGATGAAAAAGCGGTTCTTGCGCTTGTTCGTTAAGCAGTTTTACATATGCTCTTCTGGCGCTACGCGTGTTTTCAGGTGTAAGTATATGGCTTATTGGCATGATTTTATTAAGCTCTTGATCGCATGTATCGAGTGCTGTACGTTGTTCTTTTTGTGTGCTGTGCAAAGAAACGTCATCTAAGGCATTTAAAAGTTCTTCCTTTGCCCGTTGTTCATATCGACCCTTTTGGGTTTTGCTGAATTTACCAAAGATTTCTCTGTTGCGGAGATCCATTGCGCACGCTGTTAGTACATGAAGTAATGCAATAATGGAAAAAAGTGTTTTCTTTGCCATCGTTAATCTTTCTGATTGTTTGGTTTTACAATTATTTTTTTTAAAAATAATAACTAATTTTACATATATAAAATTTATATTTTATTCTTAATTTGTCAATTTATATAAGCCAGTGATAGGCCCTTTGGGCCACGCTCGACTTCGCCAAGGCCACGGACGCACGGGTCGATGGGCGTGCAGGGTGAGAAAAGAAAGAAAAAAGAGAGAAATAGGGGTAGGTGTAAATCAGGGTTTATAGGGCCATATTTGACGGCAAATAGGGGGCTTTAAAGCCCCCCAAGCTATGTTTTTTAACTAAAATCGCTTATTTTTTATCGTTTGAAATGAAATCTACCAAAATTATCATTTATAAAGGCGATTCTTTTTCGGTTAAACGGATTGCGTTTGCAGATATCAATATAAGTACTATAGGTTGTATCGATGGCGTGGGTGAGAGTTAAGCTGGCGCCAATAAGAGTTGCAAAAGGGCAATAGGCTTGTGATTGTTGGTTTATCAGGTATTAAATTGCCATTTTTCGCGTCACAAAAAGCTACGGTAAAGTAGAAGATCGGGTTTTTTATTACACCTTTAAAAAATGTTTTGGTTGCTTGCCGGGGGTAAAAATGCCCGTTTTTTTGCTATTTATAGCTTTAGTTATTTCTTTTCTATCGTTATCGTCCAGAGGCGCGAAATCAATGTTTTCGTCGCTCTCTATAATACGTAGCCTTGGATTGTTACGTGGGATATCGCTTAACGCTGCAGCAATTCTTATATCGTGTGCAAAAATTATGACTTAATTTGCTTATTGCGTATAGGGCTTGTTGTCCAACCCATAGCGCAGGCCTAAATAATCGAAACCATAAAAACTATGCGATTTGTTGTGAGTTGTTTACCAGTTGAGCGGTGATACAATCTAATTCTTCAATAATTATTGTGCGTCTTTGAGGTAATTTGCTTAGCCAGGATGAAAAGTTATTATGTGCCTTGGTAGAATCCCTGGTTTTTTTTGTGGTTCTTAATATTTCACACAAAAATGCTATGCCAGCTATTTTTTTGAGTGGTATGAAGTTATACGGTTTGATTATGTAATGTGCTGTATAATATACTATGACCGACAACAAAAAGCTCTTATTTATAATATTTTTAAGCCAAATAGAGGCTGTGCTTGAGGTATTTAGCTTTGAGGTTTGCTGTTCTGGGCGAATAAGACGATCTTGCTCATTGGCTTTACTAAGGGCTTGTTTTCGATTGGCAATCGCATCTCTGATGTGTTGTTTTTCAAGTTCATTGAGAGCAAATTTGGTTGTGTCTAGGTTTTTTAATTTTTTTAGCATGATTGTGGCAGTATCAAGTCCGTGCGGATTAATACTCATTATGGTTTTTACAATAATATCACCGGCGGGCATTTTGTGACCTTGTTGGGCGGGTATTGTAGCTTGCATGACCCCATTAAGTATATTCAGAGTGAGTAATAATATTATTTTTTTCATAAAGGACCGTTTTTATTATTTTTTATAAATTTACTACTATTCTTAGTTTATATGAAGAAAAAAACATGTCAATTTGAAATTCGATGCAATTTTTAGGTTTATTGGGCTCCGTCTTGTGCGATGACGGGGAGAAAGAAAGTGAGATAGGTTTGGCGGTATACTTGACAAAAGAGCAAAAAAGATTAATATTGAGAATAATGTATATCCCTAATAGAATATACGTTTTAATCTCACTCGCATCTTTTCTTATGCGTCTATCTTAAAAGCAAGCAAGGCTTTCCGAGTGGCATTAAAAACTCGGCCTTTCCATACATCAAGATCTGTGTAAGCTCCGAAATTCATATAAGGGATATAGCAGTATTATCGTTTAACCCTTATTAATCAAGAGAAGATTATATGAAAATAACATTTAAAGATTTTAACATGATGCCTGAAATTTATCAGGTTATCGAAAAATTAGGCTTTACGGAGCCTACAGAAATTCAAAGTAAGGCAATACCAGCGTTATTGGCTGCTGACAAGGTTGATATCCATGGTCAAGCTCAAACGGGTACAGGTAAAACGCTTGCTTTCGGTCTTCCTTTGTTGCACCGAATTGAACGAGCAAATAGGTCTACTCAGGCATTAATAGTTGCTCCAACGCGTGAACTTGCTTTGCAAATTTGTGATAGCATGCGTCCTTTTGCGCAAGCGCTTGGCTTGGTTGTTGAGCCTGTGTACGGCGGCATGTCTATGGAAGAACAAATTAGAGCGTTAAAGCGCGGGGTTCATATTGTTATTGGTACTCCCGGCCGCTTGAATGATCATCTTCGTAGAAAAACTCTTTCCCTTAAAGATATTAAAACATTGGTTCTTGATGAAGCTGATATCATGCTTGATATGGGCTTTAAAGATGAAATCGATGAAATTATGCAATATGCTCCAACAACAAGAGAAATATGGCTTTTCTCTGCAACGGTTAAAGCTGGTATCAGCACGTTGATGAACGCGCACATGAAGAATCCTATTTCTGTCCGCGTGAGCAAAACTAATGTTGGAACGCCAACAACTAAGCAATATTTTTGCGTATTGCCTATGAAGCAACGTCTTAATGCATTATGTCGCTTTATAGAATGTTCCTCTGAGTTTTATGCCTTTATTTTCTGTCAAACCAAAATTTTAACCAGTGAAATTGCTGAGCAATTAGCACGTCGCGGTTATAATGTTGGTGCATTGCACGGCGATATGAGTCAAGCTCAAAGAAACTTGGTGATTAAAAAGTTTAAAAATAAAGAAATTACTATCCTTGTTGCAACTGACGTTGCTGCTCGTGGTATTGATATTGCGAATTTAAGTCACGTAGTTAACTTTTCTCTTCCAGAAGATCACGAAAGTTACGTTCACCGTGTAGGTAGAACGGGTCGTGCTGGTAAAGAAGGTATCGCTATTACTTTTGTTGGTAAAAGTGAAACACGTTTTATCCAAATGATTCAACGCAAGTTCAATATTCAAATTTCACCATTAGAAGTTCCGTCACGTGATGCGATTATTAAAGGTCGCGTTGCTCAAGCGGCTCAATATCTTGTGCACATTAATGAACAAAGTGTAACCAATGCTCCTCATGCTGCTATTAAAGATATGCTTGATAGTTACTCAGAAGCAGAATTGCGCACAGCATTAATGTATATTCTGCATGAAAAGTTTTTGAGTTCTATTTTGAAAGAAGAAGAAATTTCATTCTCTCCTGCTCGTGCAACATCTTCTGAATTTGAAAAAACAGTTCAAGAATGCGTGTTGTCGGTTGGTGCTGATGATGGTTTAACTTCTACCGAAATTACACAATATTTAACAGAAACTGGTCTTATCACAGAAGAACTCATACAAAAAATACGCATTATTAAGCGTCGTACTTTTGTAGAAGTGCCCGTAGGTTGTGCATCTGCATTGCTTGACGCATTACGCAACACTTCACTTGCAGGACGCAATACGCGCTTTGCATTTGTTGAAGAAGATGAAAATCAGCAGCAGCGCCGTAATAGTGGTGGTGGTGATTTTAATAATCGCCGTCGTTCTTCTGGCGGATCTAATAATAGACGTTATGGCGGCTATTCAGAAACCCGCAATAGTGGTGGTTATGAACGTTCCGACCGTCGCCGCTATTAATTGATTATTAGTATAAGTATTATTTTACAAGGCTCGTGTGAAAACACGGGCCTTTTTTATATACAAATATGTTGCACATGTTAAAATAAAAAAATTGATGTGGAATTTTATAAAATAATGTAACAAGGGTATTTTTATGAAACATGATGCCTTTAAAATAGCACTTATTGCATGTGTAATAACGGCGCCATCTGCATGGTGTATGAATAAAGTCGTAGAGCCGTTGCCGAATGCCATGACGTCGCTGTATAAAACGATATGTCCTGCCATAGGTAATGTGAGAAAATTTAATAGGGTAATGGGAGATTGCCGCGCAGACATTGGTTTGTTGTCTAAGCAAGATCAAGGTACGTTGTTTTCTCATCTTAACGGGCAAATTAACGAGCAGCGTCGACCATGTAAAAAAAATCTAGATGATTGGAATGGATCAAGAGGAGATAAATGTAGATCAGATTGGTGGTTTATTCGGAGCGTTACATCTGATTTGAATTGGCGTGGACTTGGTATAGGAAGCGCCGCAACTGTTTTTGGAGGTGTTTTTACAAATCTGGCAATAGTCGCAATATTAAATAATTATTCTGTGAACGCTATGGAAAATACTGCTTTTTTGTGCGGGTTTGCAATTTTTGGATACGGCATTTATAAAACGGCGCGTTCATTTGGACATAGCAAGGTGCTTCAAGCGCAGGTTGCGCCATATGACGAGTGTAATGATACTGTGTGGCGATTTAAGCGAGACATGGAAGTTGCTTCTGATTTATCTCATTCGTAAATCCACCGCTATTAATTGATTATGAGTATAAGTATTATTTTACAAGGCTCGTGTGAAAACACGGGCCTTTTTTATATACAAATATATTGCACATGTTAAACTTGTGCGAATGTTAATTTGTTTTTTTATTAGGATTATGCGCATGAAAAATAGTACATATACGTTGTTTTACTCTGTCATTCTTTGTGCAACTATCAATTCCGCATACGGGATGCAAGTTGAAAAAAAAATAGATCCAAAAAAATCTGAAAAACATATCAAAGCGCTTCTCGGTAAACGTCATGACAAAACAGCGTTTATGCTATTTCATGAGAAAAATAAAGAACAAATAGATGAGAAGTTGTTTAAGAACGCATTGTTCGAGAAGCATAAAGAAGATGCAGAAAAATATGTGAATTTTAAAAATGATGCTATCGATGATGGCGATGGTGTATATCAACATATGAACGGCAAGGGCTTTTTGGGAGGGCTTTCTTTGTTTGGCGCAAGTGCTTTAGGTTCCTGGTTTACAGGAAGATTTTTTGCACGACATGTAGGAAAACTTGCAACTGATTTTTTGGATACGAGTAGCTCATTTGTATTTACTCGGCACGATGTAACTGTGCTTGCAGCTGGACTCGGCGTATTCTTATGTTCATGGGCTGGTTATCGCGGCGTAAAGCGTGCTTATTATAGCTATGATTATACTAATACTTTAAAGCAAGAACTTTCGTGCGTAACTGATATAAGAAAAGGTCTTCAACATATTGACGATTCGTATCCAATAGGGGAACCATTCAGTATCTTGACTTTAGAGATCGTTAACAGTTTGAATCATTAAATTAAATTAAAGAATATGTTTAACTTTTATGAAGGGTTTTTTTATGAAAAACAATGTTGTTTTTATGACTGTAGTGCTTTGTGCAGGTTTATCAGTCTCGCCGTTGCAGTGTGGTAAGGTTAATTATGATAATATAAATAACGAGCTTCGTTGTGCGATAGGCAATCAAGGTGCATTTAAGGATGTATACCACCGCTATGAACATTCTATTACGAATGATTCGGCGAATATTCCTGTGAAGGAATTAGTTGGAAAGCATATCAAGGAGCAGATGGAAATTCGCAACAAAGAAGCTCAGGCTTGGGATGCGGTTAAAAAAGATCGTGAGGATAGTAACTTTTTTAAAAGAGCTACCGCTGATGTTAAGTGGCGGAAGCTTGGTGCAGGTTTTAGTGAAGCTGTAGTAGCCGGATTCTTTACTCTTGTATTTGCTAAATTGGGCATGAAGATGCAAGATCCCGTGCAGTCTGGTTGTGCGGGTTTATTTGCCGCAGTGTCTGCTTTTTTTGTATATCATGGTGCGGGAAAAACGGTTGATGCTGTGCATCACTCGGAGCATTTTAAAGGCTTAGTGGCGGTACTTCAGGATCATAACAAAGTTCTTGGAGGCGTTACTCATGACGACGAAAAAACTTATGACGGCGAAAAATCCCGCGATTGAGATAAAGTACTATAAAATATGTAGGTGATTTTTAAAATAGGGGGCTTGCCAAGAGCAGGCCTCTATTTATTTATTTATGTTTATAATCCCCGAGTTAAAGAGATTGTATGAAAAGCAAGATTATCGCAGTAGCGGTGTTTTTGTGTTTAGCTGCTGCATCGCTGCAGTCTGGTATTCAGGATTATCAAAATATATATGAGAGGCTTGTGGGTGTTATAGGCAATCATACAGCATTTGCCGCGATGTACGAAAAAAGAAGACATGCTATTGAAAATGACCCGAGGCCGCGATGCATATCAGTTCTCTTGTATGATGCTATGGATCAGCGTTCAAACCGTGCCAAAGAAAAATTAGAAGAGTGGCAAAAGAGGGTTGCAGATGTTCGTGAGCAGGGTAACTCTTTTCAGAAAGCTACCGCTGATTTTGAATGGTTGCGGCTTGGTGCTGCTTGTGCAACAATTACAGCCAGTTTAGGGCTTGTTGCCTTTTGTGCCAGCAATGTGCAAGATCGCACTCTACTTTGGTGCATGGGTTTATTGATACCAGGAGCCACTTTTTTTATATGTGATGCCTTGGATAGAATAGCTAGTGCCATGAATTATGAACGCTATCTTTATGAGGAATGGCGTAAAACTTTCGGATCTTACAGCGTTTTGCGCGCTGAGTTTGTAGCGCGTGAGATGTATTATGATAGATATGGCCATATAAGAGCGAAGGCAGAAAATGTGCGACGGTGAGAGTCGCGGGGATAGTATTATTGTACAAAAGGGTTCTCGTATGACCTTTGAGCTTACAGAGGGTGTTGCAATAGCAGCATTTTTATGTTTAGTCGCAGCATCATTACGGTGCGGTGTTCTGGATTATCAAAAGATGTACGGGGAGCTTGTGGGTGCTATGGGCAATCATACAGCATTTGCTGCGATGTACGAAAAAAGAAGATATGCTATTGAAAATGACCCGAGGCCGCGATGCATATCATTTCTCTTGTATCATGCTATGGATCAGCGTACACGCCGTGTCGAAGAAGAGATAAAAAATTGGGGAAAGAGGGTTGCAGTTGTTCGTGAGCAGGGCAATTCTTTTCAGAAAGCTACCGCTGATTTTGAGTGGCGGCGGTTTGGTGCTGGTTGTGCCGAAACTACAGCAGCTTTAGGGCTTGTTGGCTTTTGTGCTCATTGTGCCATGAATGCCCAAGATCTCACGCTATCTTGGTGCGTGCGTTTATTGGCTGCAGGGTCTACTTTTTTTATATATGATGGCGCGAATAGAATAGCTAGTGCTATGCATTATACATCCTACCTTTATGAAGAATGGCATAAAATTTCCAAATCTTACAGCGTTTTGAGCGCTGAGTTTGTAGCGCGTAAGATGTATTATGATACAAATGGCCACGTAAGAGCGCCGGCAGAAAATGTGCATTTAGAAGAAAGTAACGATATGCAGGATTATCAAAATATATATGAGGAGCTTGTGGGTGTTATGAGTAATCATACAGCATTTGCTGCGATGTACGAAAAAAGAAGATATGCTATTGAAAATGACCCGAGGCCGCGATGCATATCAGTTCTGTTAAAGGATGCTATGGTTCAGCGTTCAAACCGTGCCAGCGTAAAATTAAAAGATTGGCGAAAGAAGATTGTAGGTGTTCGTCAGCAGGGCAATTCTTTTCAGAAAGCTACCGCTGATTTTGAGTGGCGGCGGTTTGGTGCTGGTTGCGCGGAAGCTACAGCAGCTTTAGGGCTTGTTGGCTTTTGCGCTCATTGTGCCATGAATGCTCAAGATCTCACGCTGTCTTGGTGCGCGGGTTTATTGGCGGCAGGGTCTACTTTTTTTATATATGATGGTGCGAATAGGATACGTAGCGCCATGTATTATGAAGCCTATCTTCAGGATAAATATATTAAGAGTGGTGATTCTGACGGTGTTTTGATGGGCGAGTTTTTGGCGCGTCAGATGTATGATGATGCAAATGGCGATGTAAGAGCGTGGGCAGAAAATCTGCCGCGGTACTAGAATGATTGAATAAAGTCGATGAAGCGTGATCTATAAAAAGATTATGGGCGGCGGCCTTATCAAAAATAAAATTATTGTTATAATTAATAAGATATCTTTAAAAAACTCTAACTTTTGATAAAACCCATGTTTGATCTTTTAGCAAACAAATTTTCATCCATTTTTTCTCGCCTTACCGGTTCTGGAAAACTTGATGAAAACGCAATTAGCACCGTATTTTCTCAGATAGAAGACGCCTTGTTTGAGGCCGACGTGCCGTACGCTGTTGTCAAAGACTTTTTAGGAAGTCTTAAGCAAGAAGTAACCGGGCAGGCCAGAAATAAAGCTCTTAATCAGCGCGAGCAGCTTATTAAGCTAGTTCACGATAAAATTTTGTACTTTTTAGGAGGAGCGGGGCAAGGGGCGTTCTCTTTTGCCATTCCGTCTACCATTATGATCATGGGGCTTCAGGGGTCCGGTAAAACAACAACCATTGGCAAACTGGCTCATTTTGTTCAGCAAGCGGCTCTTGCCCGTGGCAAAAAACGTAAAATTTTGATCGCATCGGTTGATTTTTATCGGCCGGCGGCCCATGAACAACTTAAGATCCTCGCGCAGCAAGCCCAGGTTGATTTTTATCAGCCAAGCGCGCGTACGCCCGTTGAGGCAGCAGTAGAAATTTATGCATATAGTCAATCTCAGCGTGTTGAGCTCCTGATACTAGATACTGCAGGTAGGCTTAATGTCGACGCAGAGCTGATTAAAGAATTACAGGTTATTGATGCTCGGTTGAAGCCAAAATACAAATTATTAGTGCTTGATGCAATGACCGGCCAAGAGTCTTTATCTATCGCTCAAACGTTTGAAGATGCCTTAAATTTTACCGGGGCTATTATTACCAAAATGGATAGCAATACGCGCGGTGGAGCTCTTTTTGCCTTTAAGCATGCAATCAAAAAGCCGATTCTCTTTGTTGGGCAGGGTGAAAAAATAGATGACCTGGAGCAGTTCAAGCCTGAGCGTATCGCAACGCGAATGCTTGGCATGGGTGATATGCAAAGCCTTTTGGAAAAAGCTCAGCAAAAAATACAAGTTTCAGAAACTGAATCGATGTATGCCTCGTTCAAGCATGGCAAGCTGACTTTGCAAGATTTTGCTCAACAGCTTTCTATGGTAGACCGGCTGGGGTCGTTGTCGAGTATTGTTAAATATCTTCCAGGGGCATCGCAACTTAATCTTTCTGATGATACAATTAGTAAAGGCGAGTCGGAAATTAAAAAATTTAGAGCTATTATAGGTTCTATGACGCTTAAAGAGCGTACATCCCCACAGATTATTGATAATTCACGCAAGGAGCGCATAGCTCGCGGAGCGGGGGTTTCAGTTTCAGAAATAACACTTTTGTTGACTCGATTTGAACAAAGTCAGCAATTTGTTAAAATGTTTAAGAAGATGGGTTCTTTTAATAATGTTTTCAAATAATCATCATAATCACTTTTAGAAAGGTTATACGTTATGGCAGTTAAAATACGTTTTTCACGTATTGGTAAGAAAAATGCACCTTTTTACCGTATTGTGGCAATTGATTCTCGTCGTAAACGAGATGGCGAATCTTTAGAAATTCTTGGTACATACAATCCGCTGAAGGGTGAAATTGTACAGTTCCATGATGACAAAATACAAGCATGGGTTCAGCAAGGCGCAATAATGACTGATGCGGTAAAGAGATTGCAAAAAATATATAGATCATCGCTCGTTCAAGCTCAATCATAAGCGGGTCTCATGATAAAAGAATTGATTAGCTCTTTTGTGAGAAAATTAGTTGATAAGCCGGATGCCGTTGTTGTAACAGAAATTGCAGCAGATGGTAAATATCTTATTCAAGTATGCGTTGCGCCTCATGATCTTGGAAAGGTCATTGGGAGCGAAGGTAGAACTTTTAGAGCATTACGCGCAGTTGTAGGTTTATTAAGTAAGCATTCCCATACAGATGTTGTTGTTGATATTGCAGAATGATCATTTCTATACATACGCTTTTTCCACAATTATATGATTCTTTTTTGCAAACAAGCTTGATTAAGCGAGCTCAAGAAAAGAAATTAGTGGAGTTTTGCGTGAATAATCTTTTTCTTCAATGTTCTCCCGGAGAACGGGTTGATGCGCCTACATTTGGTCACGGCGCTGGTGTTCTTATTAAACCGGCCGTTATAGAAAAGGCAGTTAATCAATCTGATAGTCAGTTTGGAAAATCTTTTAAAATTTTCTTTTCGCCTCACGGGAAAAAGCTTGATCAAAGATTATTAAAAGATATTTATCAAAAAAGTGTTGAATATGGACACTGCGCTCTGTTTCCTGCTCGTTATGAGGGAATGGATGCTCGAGTTGAAGAAGAATATGCGGATATTGTTATTTCTTTAGGAGATTTTGTCCTGATGGGTGGCGATCTTCCTGCAATGGTTTTCATCGAAGGCATGTTGCGATATATTCCTGGAGTTGTTGGAAAAGCTGAGTCTGTAGAAAGCGATTCGTTTTCCGGTCCACTTGTTGATTATCCGGAATATACTGAGCCGATTGAGTGGATGGGTCGAATGGTTCCTGAGATTATTCGTTCTGGTGACCATAAAAAAGTACGCGATTGGCGACAAGATATGGCCGCCCGTCGTACGGTGTTGCATCATTTTGAGTGGGCGAGAAGTCACTTAGATACTGATGAGGGTAAAAAACTTATCTGCAAGCAAATTCCTGCTCATTATGCTGTCCTCATGCATTCTCACATTCTTTTGCCTGGGGGCTTGGAGGGAACGTCGTCGGTAACTTCTATTGATATGCATGATATAGCTCGTTCTGCGAAAACGTACGGATTAAAGAAATTTTTTATTGTAACGCCACTTGAAGATCAAAAAAAAATTGTCGCACAGTTATTACAATTTTGGCAACAGGGTCCTGGGATTGAATACAACAATCATCGTCATGAAGCAATGAATAATGTTGTGTTGTGTTCTTCGCTTGAAGAAGTTATTCATGCAATTTCGTTGGCCGAGCATAACGATCCGTATTTGATTGCAACATCAGCAAAAAAAGAACACTCAGATAATAATATTACCTATTATGATCAGGATGTAGTATGGGCGCATGAACAACCGGTCCTTTTTGTGTTTGGTACAGCGCATGGGCTTGCGCCTTCTATTATTAAGCGATGTCAGGCATTACTTGTTCCGCTTGAGGGCCTTTCTCAGTTTAATCACCTTTCAGTCCGTTCTGCGGTTGGAATAATTTTTGATCGGTGGCTAGGCATCAGTCCAAAAAAAATGTATAGTAAATAATATAATCACTTATAGCTTTGGGAATATCATGAAAGCACAAAAATATACAAAAGAGACCATACGCACTGTGGGTATGGAAGATAGAGGATTTCCTCAAATTAATGTTGGCGATGCAGTTGAAGTCATACAAAAAATTAAAGAAGGCGATAAAGAACGCTTGCAAACTTTTGAAGGCGACATTATTGCAATTCGTAACAAAGGTGTATCAACTACGTTTACCGTTCGTCGCATCGGCGCAAATGGTGTTTCTGTAGAACGCATTTTTCCTTATTATTCACCAATTATCGAAAAAATTAATCACTTAAGAACAGGTGATGTTTGCCGCGCGAAGCTTTTTTATATGAGATATCGCATTGGTAAATCGGCTCGTGTTAAAGAAAAAGTTCTGAGCAGAGAACAAAAAGGACTAGCATCAAAAGCGGGATAATTAGCGGTTTTTTACTGTTCATTGTTCTTTTTGCGGGAGGATGTTATAAAAAAATATCTTCCCAGCGCCGTTTGTTTACCGATGAAGCTCGTCTGATTGATATAGCTTTTCCGGTTGGAATTGTTTTATACAATCAAGATGAATATGATTCTTTTTCTTCTCACACCTGTGCCGTACAGTTTTCTTCGACAACCCATCATGCGGCGCTTAAGCAATTTTATCATTATGAAATGGAGCGCCTTGGTTGGAAAAGTACGGGAATTTTTAGTACGACCGATCAGGTGGTTCTCGTTTTTGAAAAACCACACAAAATGTGCGTTGTTACTATAAAAATCGGCCTTGTCGAACTGTTTGTTGGCCCCAAAAATTAGTCTTCGATATCAAGATCTTCATCAGCAAGAGCATTTTTTTCTTGCACAGTTTTTCTTTTACTGTGCTGACGTTGTAATTTACGTTCTTGTTCTTCTAGTTCACGCTCTTTTTTTTCTAGCTCACGTTCTTTTCGGCGCAAGTCATATTCACGATCGCTTTCTCGTGAGCGTGATGGCGTATTGTCGACGTAGACAACTCGTTCTCGTGGCTGGCTAGCAGAAGCCATAGCGGAGCCCAAAAGATATCCCCCGAAAAGACCGCCGGCAACAGCACCGCCCCTGCCCCCATGCGACACTTGTGGCGTTAACAAGCAGATGCTTATAGCCGCTATTAATAATTTTGTTTTCATACTGCTACCCTCTCTATTTTAAAATAATATTTGTAATTATTTTAGCATGACGATTAGGCAAGAAGCAAGAAAATAGTGCCAGCATGGCGTTCTATGCTAGTATATGTATAAATAAATCATAATTGTGGTGTATGGATGGGGTTTTATGCATAAGAATATTGTTGCGTGTCTTATTATTATTTTTTTTTCATTACAAGCAATGGAATTTAAAACTAACAAACAATCATATTCTCTTGTTGAATCAGATATAAAAAAATCAGGTGTATTACAAGATTTACTGTGTGATTATAGTGATAAAAATGCTTTATCAGAGATTGATCTGACTGATTATGATGATCACGAAATTAAGCTGTTAGCGAATTTGTTAGCAACTACGTCTATTACAGAAGAACCTGAGGAGTCTCTCGAGGAACCTATTGAGTCGTTATTGAAAAAAATATATGTTGCCAATAAATATTGTATCGAGCCATGTTTTTCGCAACTTATTGCGATAGTTGCAGCGCGTGTCATGCACAGCCCGCAGGTAGTTTGGGCGTACCAACAATGTAGTGTGCTGCCAGATATTGATACAGCAGTTGTTGCAACTATTATACAGCAATATCGTGATGGCATTTTTAAGCCGTGGATTGAGAAGCGGATCTGTAAAACAAGTTCTATACTGTATGCTACTGAATTATACATACGAGGTAAATTGCTTGTTACGGCGGACAATAAAAGCCTCTTTTTTAAACTTAATCAAAAAAATAAGCCGCTCGTGCGTATTAATATAGACAATAATGCGTCATCTATACTTAATAAAAAAATTACAGGGAAGCCTCAGGTAATAATGCCTGATAATACTATAATTTCTTTTGCTTCGTCGCATGATATGTATCAATACGATATTAATACTGGCGAAGAAAAAAAACTTCCTGAAGATAAGAGAGCGGTAATAGAAAAACTTTCAAAGCCAACAGCTTCTTTAGAGAAATTTATTAGTTTCATTCCCAACTTTGCGCGTTATGATTTTATCTCGCCTTGTCATATGGTTGCATATAAAAAAGCGCATTCAACAACTATACAATTATGGAATCTTGAAACAGGTGATTGCCTAAAACTGGTAGGCCATACCTCTCCCCCCATGACCTGTACCATTTCATCAGATCATTCCAAGCTTTTTTCGGCAGATTGTACCAGTATTAGACAATGGAATCTCAAAGAGCCTCTTGATAAATTATCTCATTACTCAGTCGATCGATTGGTTAAAAAAGCAAACAAGTTACGATATTCTGGTCTTGCGTAATAAAAAATTATACGAGATAATGCGCGAGTTTATTTACTTTTCCCGCGCCAAGTAAAAGTAACAGATCACCTTCATGCATCACCGCATCTACATTGTTTTTAATAGAGACAAACGCGTCTTCTAATGGTTCATATGAGACGGTGCACGTTGGATTGCATGATCGTAGTTCTTCTACCAAGCGTTGACTGGTTATCGTATCTATAGGAGATTCGCTCGCGGCGTAAATATCGGTAATAATTAAATGATCGATAGAGCTTGTAGCGAATACCTGCAAAAAGTCTTTCCATAAAGCCTGTGTACGCGTGTAACGATGTGGCTGAAAAACAACAATTAATTTATTATGTGCTTTTTTGCGGGCGACCAGCAGCGTATTATAAATTTCGGTCGGATGATGCCCATAGTCATCAAAAATTTCCGCGCCGTGATACGATGTTCCCTTGTGACTAAAACGTCTCTCTATGCCCTTAAAATTGGCCAATGCATGCGCAATTTCATTAAACGGTATTCCAATATCACGCGTTATTGCAAGAGCGGCAAGCGCATTAAGAATATTGTGTTTGCCAGGCATGGCGAGCGTAATAGTACCCAATGCTTGGTTGTTGTTTTTTAACCATACAGAAAACGTAGAATAATCTTTTTCTAACACTATATCTGTGGCATATATATCGGCAGCGGGGTTAAGGCCGTAGCTGACGGTTTTTATGTGGGGTAGGGGTAGAATTTTTTGTAAATTACTGTCGTCGTAACAGACAATGGCTTTGCCATAGAATGGGATATTACTCAAAAAGTGTAAAAAGGCTTTTTGTATATCAGCTAAATCTGTATATACATCAAGATGTTCTAAATCTATGTTGGTGACGACTGCCAGCGTTGGATACAAATGTAAAAAAGATTTATCGCTTTCATCAGCCTCTGCAACCAAAAAGTCACCTTTACCAAAACGCGCATTGGTAGAAATATTTTTTAAGTGCCCGCCGATAATGACTGTTGGATCTTTGTGCGCTTCGATAAGAATATGAGAAATTAATGACGTGGTGGTGGTTTTTCCATGTGCTCCGGCTATGGCGATACTGTACTTGGTGCGCATAAGCTCTGCCAGCATGAGCGCACGCGAAATGGTAGGTATTCCCCGCTGCTGTGCAGCTACAATTTCTGGGTCGTGTGGTTTTATAGCGGATGAGTAGACAAGAATATTAATCGAGGCATCATGGCAATGTGCCGTATTATTCCCTTTATAAATCTGGCACCCCAACGCACGCAAATTTTCGATACTTTTTTGCTCCAAATCTAGATCACATCCGGAGATTGTATAACCTTGATAATGCAGAATGGTCGCAATGCCGCTCATGCCGATACCACCAATGCCTATAAAATGAATATGCGCTTTTTTATTGTACATGTGAAAAACCTTTTATTGTTACGCGTATTCTTGATAGTGTACCCAAAAAATAAATATCGCCTAATAATTTCTTACTAGGCGACCAACTGTACTATTAAATTGGTCGCGCAATTCTATTTTTTCATATTTTACGGTAATTCAATTCTGTCCAAAGCATCCGCGAACGCTTCTTGAGGCTCCATCGTTACTGTAGTATTATTTTGTTCCTGCTTACCGAATAATTTCTCACACTCAGCAAATTTCTGAGGATCGATCTTCGCAACTTTATTCTTCTTTTTATATGCTAACATTTTAGTATAAAGAGCATGCTTCTCAATTAAATCATTATAACCGTCGCTGTTAAGTAACTTTTCATAATCTCTTTGCACTCGCTCACTAGCTTTATATTCTGTATGAATTGGCAGTGTTTTTATATCAACAAACGTACCATCATATCTAATAAAATCTTGTCGCGGTCTTACATCAAGAGACGTCTCAGGAACAACAGACAAGAACACTTGTTCTTCTGGAGAAAACACCTTATCAATTATATTAAGATTAAAGTGTGAATTTTGTGAATAATGAACAGGATATACTCTCTCTAATGCATCTACTATTTTTCCCATGTGTTCTACAGAATTTATTAATTCACTATGACCTGGGTGCTGCTCATTTATAGTTATATTAAGACATGCAACAATTTGACCTGCAGCAGTCGGCTTAAGTTTCTTTTTCTTTGTGACAGAGGAAATTGAAGATAAGGCAATATCTGTAGCTTTTAATGTTGCTCCTATTGCGATAAACTTCATCCCTCTAGCTCCACCATCTATAATATTGCGAAAAAGATCTTGCGCAAAATATGGCCTTAAGTCTGGTGATAAGTTTGACGCTGCTAGTAATCCATAAGCTAAACCGCCTGTCGCTAATCCTACTGTAATTTTAGCACCAGTTATCGTTTTATTGGAAAGAGTACTCAATTCTCCCTTGAATTTTTTAGCGCTAAATTGCGCTCCGTTTACTACAAGATCGCCCTTAGAATGAACATAAACAACTTTCTTAGCCCCTATGGGCTTAAATTGATCTTGTATGCTTCTTACCGGATATCCCAAAAATATCACCATTTCTGCAGTAATTTTTTGTAGCGCATGAGAAACACTAGTACATCCGTGACTGTGAGCTATAATATATATTTTCGCTCCTCTATATCTAGGAACACCCTTAATATATGCAGCTAAAGCTTTTCCAGCAGTCATTCTGGCTTCATCACTATTAAAACCGGACCAAGAAAATGGTAATAATTCTAACGGGGTTCCATTGGCATTTGCGAGAAACTCGGCAAATCGTTTTATGTGCTCAAAATTATTCGTGAATACAGGACCACTTTTAAACTTTGATCGCGGTTTCGCTTCAGCCTCTTTCTTTTCCTGTTCTGTATATTTTCTAAAAGCATCAGTTTGGCGCCCCCAGGTACCATGAACAATAGGAAGTAAAATAAGCTCATCAGGGTTGGTACACCCTGGCGGGATAAACAATTCAGCTGGTCCTACTTTGATTTCATCTTCCTGCTTAACCCTAGGTTTTTCTATGCCAAAATGTGAATTAGGAGCTGCATAATCAACTTTAATCTCTTTAATATCTAACCCTATACTTTTAGGATCTGTTACTTCCTGCTTTTTCCATGGTCCATGATCATTTGAATTATTATTTGAATTAGTTATACCCTCTTCCATGCTTTTAATATTATTTGAAATCATTAAAACTGTAAAAAGAGCGCTCTTTATTAGAAAATCCACGTTAATATCCATTATTATGTTAATTGTTATTTTAATTTTTCATCTATCGCATCATCAATGCTGCATCTATCTTTATAATCATCAGCAGCTAGACCTTGAACTTTAAACCAGGACCATGTAGCCACAGAACCTGTAGCCACTAAAATTGTAGGAGTAAAGGCCTTTGCTAAATTTATATCATCCATAAAAGTCGATGCAATTCCAACTCCTATAGCATTTGTAACCGCTGTAACTGTAGTTGCAATACTGCATCCAACAAGTATCCAAAATATGTCTTGACTCAATTCACCTTGACATGGATATATTTTTCCAGCCCAAGAAGGTTCGGTTTTAGCCCATACATCCCTAAGTCTTTTCCGTTCATTTGCATCAAATTTATCAACAATCTCTTTTTGATTGGTAATAATATCTGTAACAAGGGTTGCGTTAGTTGCTTTGAGGGCGCCTTCTAGCTGGCTTAATATAACAAGTTTATCAGTTGTAGCTGGCTTGTTATGCTTTTGTCGAGAAAATGCTTGACCAGTATAAATAGGCATGCTTGAAATAAGACAAAGGCAGAAGATTATACTGTTTTTTTGTGAAAACATAAGTTGTCCTTTGGAAATTTAAAATTTAATACTTTGAAAGTATATATTAGAAGCGCTTGTTTGAAAAGTGAAATATATCGACGTATTTTTAATTATAAGTGCAGGTTGAAATGTTGGTGTGGGTGATAGTTTGGTGAAAAGTGCGTTGACAAAAATGTGTGAAAGAGGGATAATAAGAAGATATTCTATTACTTTTCTACTTGGTCATGATCATGTCAAAAAACAACGGTACGTTAACAGCTTTGCGGGCGAAGACTTTAATAGTTGGAATACATTCTCCCAATAACTATACGAGCAATATTCAGTCTTACTTTGAAGAATTTAAAAATTTGGTCAGTTCCAATGGGATTGTTCCTGAGGCGGAGCTTTTTATCAAGCTCAGGTCTATTGACCCTGCCCATTTTGTTACCAAAGGTAAGCTAGAAGAAATCCAAAAAATATGTACCGAAAAGAAAATTGAAGAAGTCGTTTTTTCTGAACCGCTGTCTGCTCAACAAGAACGTAATTTGAGTGAAGTTCTTCAAGCGCGTGTTTTTGACCGCACCCAATTGATTTTAGAAATTTTTGAAAAAGGCGCGCAGTCGGCCGAAGGTAAAACTCAGGTTGGTTTGGCGATGCTCCAGCACCAAAAAGCTCGGTTAGCCGGTCGTGGTATTTCTATGTCTCAACAGGCGGGAAGTATCGGTACGCGCGGTCCTGGTGAAACGCAAAAAGAGAAAGAAACGCAGCATCTTGAACACTTGATGGTCAAGTTACGCCGCGACCTTGATAAATTGGCTGCTGTCCGCATGACACAACGCAAAAAAAGACTTTCAAGTTCATTGCCGCTCATATGTTTGATCGGGTACACCAATGCTGGCAAATCAACCATTCTTAATGCATTAACGCATGCTCAGGTAAGTGCTGCAAACAGATTGTTTGAAACACTTGATACAACAACGCGTGAGTTATTTGTTGGCGGTAAAAAAATTGCGCTTCTTTCTGACACGGTTGGCTTTATACAACAATTACCCCACACCTTGATAGAAGCATTTAAATCGACCCTCTCTGAATTAACATATGCACATCTTTTGTTATTAGTTATTGATAGCGCTGATGCTGATTGGGAATTGCATATTAAAGTAGTGTATTCGGTGCTTTCTGAATTGAATGTTGATAAGCCGGTCGTATATGTTTTTAATAAAATTGATATGGTTGCGGATCGCGAAGCTTTTGAGCGCGCGGTGCAAAAATACAATCCCCATGTACTGATATCTGCCAACAGCGAGCAGGGTATCGAACCGCTTGTTACGTTCCTCCAAAATTGGAAATTTTCCGCATAAACTCTTGCCTTTTTTCTACGTTATTTTTTACATTCACGATATCTTGTCAGTATCGTTTTTGTGAAGGAGTGCGGATATGAAGTCGTTTAACTATTGTCGCTTTATAACTATATGTGCGGTAATATGCTCATTTGGCATTGGTGCTGTTGAGCATGCATCAAAATTATCGAGTTATTCTCCAGAAGATTTGTATATGCTGGGTAAAAATAAGCGCATGCAGGGTGATTATAAAAGAGCGTTGCCCTATTTTAGAGCTGCGTTTGCCCGAGATCCTCAACATAGACAGGCTCACATAGAGCTTGCAACATCATATCTAGCGTGCGAAAATTTTGTGCGCGGTTTTGATTTATTACATTCTTATGTTTCTTCTTCTTTGCCGGCAGATAAGTTGTGGCGCGGTGAAAACTTAGATGGAAAAAGTATTGCGGTATACGCATCGCATTGGGGTATTGGCGATGATATTATGTTTTCCCGTTACTTACGTTGTTTAAAAGAAGCGGGTGCTCATGTTACTCTTGTCGTGCCTGAAAAATTACAAAGACTTTTTACGTTCAATCTTCATGTTGATAGTATACATGTTGAAAATTTAACGGTTTCTATTCAAGCCGATGAAATTTATTTTGATGGAACAAGCTTATTGTGCCGCAATGCCGTTGATGGGTTTGATTATCATGCGCATATTATGAGCTTGCCAAAATTATGCAAAGTTCGTAAGGCTAATGTCCCGAGTGAGCCATATTTTGCTGTAGATAAAAAATTGTATGAAAAATACAAAAATATTTGTGCACAGGATAATAATTTTAAAGTTGGTATTTGTTGGTATGGCGCAGAGCGGCGTGATGCGCAATTGCAACAGCGCTCTATGAATTTACATGATTTGGCGCCATTATTATCGCAACCGGGCATTACTTTTTATAGCCTGCAGTATGGTAAAGCGCATGCAGCATCAAACATAATTGCCTTTGATGATTTTGATATGTCAGAAGGAGCATTTATGGATTCTATTGCTCTTATGAAAAATTTGGATCTTGTTATTACGATTGATACGTCAGTGGCGCATCTTGCAGGAGCTTTGGGCGTTGAAACATGGGTTATGCTTCCGCGTGCTGCTGACTGGCGATACGCTGCGCATGATTCTGAGTGTTTATGGTACCCAACAATGCGTTTATTTAAACAGCCGGTTGCTGGTGATTGGCAATCTGTTGTGAATGCTATAGTCGACTTGTTGCATAATAAGCAAAAGAGAAGTTTATAAGTTCGCTCACCCTGCTAAAAAGCCTGTATTTATTTGGGGAGAAAATACATGATTAAAAAAATAGTAATTATTATAATTGGCGCTGCATCAATATGCAGCGCCGAAGAACAGTATCAAGATATTTTAGTTAATAATGTTGTGGTGAGTCAGGGCGCTCGTGAATGCGCTTCGCGTTATGAAGCGCTTAAGCCACTTTTTAAAAAATATAAAAGACCATTTACTGTCCTTGATATAGGCGCATCTCAGGGGTATTTTACGTTGCGAACCGCATGGGATTTTCCTCAGGCTGTAGGGATTATGATTGAGGGTAACTATTCGTCAGATTGGCATACTTCCCAAAACTTGTTGAAAATTTGTAAAAAAAACACAGAGCTTTCTAATATTATTTTTCTAAATACCCATCTCACGGTAGAAGCTCTTGAACGACTGGCAGATTGCGAGCATTTTGATGTAGTTCTTGCATTTAATATTATTCACCATTTTGGCAAAGAGTGGGAGCGCGCTGCGCAGGCTATATTTAGGTTGGGTGATTTTACTATTGTAGAATCTCCACCATCGCATGATAAAGTGTTTGCTCAAAATCATGAAGTAAAAGCGTTAGAAGAATTTCTCGAAGATAAAAATGGCGTTGTTATCGCAAAAACCCCTCGACATACCGACCCTTCTGCGTTAGCTCTTATGAGGCTATATACAACACCTAAGAAAGAAATAAATTATAAGCACTGGTTTTATGGAGATTCTTCTGCAGTAGGTAAAATACATTATAATATTGAGAGCACGTTTGAAGAAAAAAAATTTATTAAAAAAAATGCTGAACATCGTATTGAGCGACCATGGGTTCCTGGCATTAATTTTATTACGTTTAAAACGCTCAATGGGTTATGGCCTGATAAAGAAGCTGTTGTTTCAGAATTACTAACATTTAAAAATTTAGAGCATGGCGATCTTTTGCCATGGAATGTTATTATTCGCGGTAGGCGTCTTACGGCAATAGATGATGATGAAGGTTATTTTTATAATCCATCAAAGTGCCTGTTGCAGACTATAGGCTTTTCTTTATTGTCCGCGTTTGAGGATGTGAAAAATTATATATTATATGAGTTGTATCCTCAGGTTGGCGCTATTATTCAATCGAGCTCTCAAGTAAGATCTATATTGACTCCAGTTTCTTATGGCGAGCTCATCGATAAAATTACGATTTTGGAAATTAAAAAATCAAAAACAACTGATGTTAAAAAATTAAAAAATATTGAAACAGAGCTCGCAGCGTTACTTAAAGTGCTGAATGAGCACATACAAATAACGCCAGAGGTGCAAGTAGTTATTAATGAGTTGCGATCGGTGAATTATATTTTGTGGGATGTTGAAGATCAGTTGCGTGAACGAGAAAAAATGCAGCTTTTTGATGATGAGTTTGTTCAACTTGCACGCAAAGTATATTTTACTAATGATTATAGAGCGGTGCTTAAAAGAAAATTAAATGATGTATTGGGCTCTGATATTATCGAAGAAAAAATTTATGCAGAATACGTAAAATTAATTCTTGATGAGTTTAAAAACCCAGCTTCGTGTCTTAACGCTTCGTCATGTAAAAATACCATATGCTCTGTTTTGGGTTGTGTGTTGCAGGAACAGTCTACGCACGATGTGTAAAAAGCTTTTCTTGAAATTATTAATCGATTTTGGCATAGTACATTGCGTCAAACTATAATCATCAAAAAAAGAGGTACTTATGCAATTGTTATATATACTCCTACTCTGCGTGAGCGGTGTGTTACATTCGATGGAATCAGTGTTGGATGATGTAGCGCCCGTCGCTCTTGAAGGAGCTTATTATCATTCAGATTTGCAAAATAAATTTGAAACTCACAGCTCATATTTTCTTGAACATGCAGGATTTTTGTCGAAAGAGATTCGAGACGATTTGCAAAAAATAGATCCTAAGGCTTTACAGATGTATCGGCCTATTATGTACTTGCAGGGGATGCGTAATCAAAATTCTAATGAATACAAAAAGGGAGATAATTTTCTTCAGACGACTATAAAAGAATCTGTTGAATATAAGGGAGAATCTTTAAAAGGTGAAATAACTCAAATAGATGCTTTTTTGGAGAATGCAAAAAAATTGAGTATTACGTTTAGAGTGTTGCAAGATCGTGGAACTGAAGAAGAGAGAAAGTGCATGCTTGATTTAGAGGCCGACGCGAAGGGAACATGTTTGGCCATTAATAAATTTAGTAAAGAAATTTTTGTTGGTTGTGAAGATGGCAACATACATATTTATAAGTGTGCAAATCGTCTCTTTACGTATGCGACTAAGTTGACCAAGCAGCATCAAAAAGCTCTTGTGGCTCTTAAAGTCCATTTTGGAGATGCGGGACTCATTTCTAAATCACAAGATAGCGAGATATACATTTGGAACCTTCTAAATTTAACTCCCTATCTTAAAATAGGCAAAACTGCTCACGGTAAAGATTATCTATTTGAGCGTGCAATTGTTCAGTCGCATGTATTCAAGAGTAACGTTAGTTCATTTCTTGATGCTGACGCGATATATACTATCCCTCTTTCTTGGTTGCGTGGCAACCCGGGTCTTAATCTTTCTCAACACTGTTATGCGTATCATGTAGAAAAGCTCGCTCAGTTAAAAAAGCCATGCACAACCGGTTTGGCTGGGCATATAGAGCAGGAAAATAATGCGAATAATAATATGCTGAATTCGCTGTATAACATGCCTATCATGCATACCTTTGAGCCTGAAGTAACTGCAGCATTTAAGAAGCATATCGAATTGCGGGCGGCGGAGTTGGGTTGCAAAGTTCAGGACACTACTTTTGCAAAACCCTAATTTTATTTGATCAAGCGGATAAGCTTGTATAGACTAAAGTGCATGTATCAGTTTTTTTTTACGTGCACTTTAGTTAGTTTTTTATGATAGAATCTTACAAAAATAAATTTAATATATTTTTTTCCGACAGCCTTAATAATGAACAACAGCAGGTTGTATCACAGGCCTCAGGTGTGTTGCTTGTGCACGCAGGTGCGGGCTCTGGCAAGACTCGTGTTATCACCGCGCGCATGACGCATCTTATTCTTAATGATGGTTATGATCCTGCTTCTATTATTGCCGTTACGTTTACTAATAAAGCGGCGCGAGAAATGAAAGAACGGATCGTTTCTTTTTTGCCGCATGGGAGTGCGATTCCATTTGTAGGTACGTTTCACTCGTACTGCTTACGATTATTAAAAAGTTATAATCGTTTTTTGTCGGTCCCCGATTTTTCTATTTTGGATCATGCTGATCAAGAAAAATTAATAAAAAATTTATTAACACGTTACGGCGTGCATAAAAAATTAACGCCAAAAAATGTCTTGTATGCCATATCGCAGTTAAAGAATGAAGCAGTAACTGGTGTTGTTATGCCACTTTTTGCTGACCCACTCATGAAACAGATTTTTATGGCATATGAACAAGAAAAGGCGCATTCGCACTGTTATGATTTTGACGATCTTCTTGTGGAAACAGTAAAGCTTTTTAAGACTCATCCAGATTTTAAACGTTCTTATCAACAATCTATTAAGCATGTACTTATCGATGAGTACCAAGATACTAATCAGGTACAGCACGCATTACTTAAAGAAATTGCGTTTGATCATGATAAAAAATTTGTCTTAGATTCTTTATGCGTTGTGGGCGATGAAGATCAATCGATTTATTCTTGGCGCGGAGCGACAGTCGCTAATATTATTAATTTTAAGCACGATTTTCCTCAAGCCATATCTGTAGCAATAGAACAGAATTATCGTTCAGTTCAGCCAATTTTGGATGCCGCAAACGTTGTAATTCATAATAATATGCAGCGAAAAAATAAAAAATTATGGTCCCATAAAAAAGCTCATGATCGAGTCAGGGTGTTGGCGTGTACATCGGGCTATCAAGAAGCAGAGGCTGCAGCTTTGTGTGCAAAGAGTATGCGAGCAAAAAAAATATCATTACAATCTCTGGCAATATTATATCGGTCCCATTACCAATCTCGTGCATTAGAAGAAGCGCTTATTCGCAATAGTATTCCCTATAAAATTATTGGCGGTATTCAGTTTTATGAGCGGCAAGAAATTAAAGATTTATTAGCATATATGCGTCTTGTGGTAAATCCATACGATCGCGTATCCTTGATGCGCATTATTAATGTACCGGCACGTGGGTTTGGTGAGAAATTTCAGGAGCTTTTGTTTAGTTGTTGGGATAACGAGCCATTTTTATCATTTCAGGGCGTTATTCAAAGAATGATTGAGCAACAACTTGTTACCGGTGCAAGGCTTGATGCGCTTAAAAAGTTTTCAGAAATTTTTGTAGGGCTTTCTGGCGCAGATGCTGCAACGATGGTATTGGAACGTATTATTAATAAAATAGACTATTTTTCTTATCTTAAAGATGCGCATGATCCTGAGGATGCGACTACAAAAACGGATAACGTTAAAGAATTGGTTAATGCCATTCAAGCAATGGAAGAGCGTACGCCTTCATTATCATTGAATGACTTTTTGGATGAAGTTGCTTTATTGCAAGAGCATATGGCGCAAGAAGATGTTCATGAATATGTTCGTCTGATGACGTTGCATGGGGCAAAGGGGCTTGAATTTAATACGGTTATTTTGGCGGGGCTGGAAGAGGGTATTTTGCCGAGCAGCCATTCGTTAATGAGCCCAGAGGGAATAGAAGAAGAGCGTAGATTGTTATACGTTGGCATCACGCGTGCTTGTGAGCGATTATTGATTACTCATGCGCGATATCGTTATACGTATGGATCAATGACTGATCAACGACCCTCGCGTTTCTTGGAAGAAGTAGAAGCTTCGGATTGTAAATTTAATGAGGCGTTGCAGTGGGGCTCATCTCAAATTTCTTATTATTTTGATCAGTGGTTAGCTCAAGATAATAATCGACATGATGTTGGCGTTGCATCAGTTGTTGTTGAAAGTAAAATTCCATCAAGCAATGTACAGCATGTAAGGCCTGCATGGCGTGCGGCTCAAGTGGTTAATCATGCTACGTTTGGGATAGGCGTTATTCAAAAGATTGAGCAGAAGACAGAAGGAACGGTGTTTTTGACGGTTAAATTTAGTAACGGTACAAAAAAACTTGACGCTCGTTTTGTAACAAGTGCCGGTCGTTAAAAAACGTTTTTTTGATGATCCCTCGATACTAATTTCTTCGAAATTCACTCGGAATGAGCGTGCGACGCATTTCGCTCGTGGTGAGTGCCGCCCGTAGGGAGGTGTATCGAACCATGCGAATGCGTAATTTTAATCAGCTGTTTGCATATCAAGTATTGCTTCGCTTACCACGCCAGTTATGACTGACGTTTTGACATCAATAGGTGCGGCGAGTGGTTTGTTTTCAAATAATAACATATTTTTGTCATTGATCATGGCTGGAATATCGGTGTCATGGTTGAGTATGATATCTTTGCCGATAATTTTATTATTACTGAGCTTGACGCCATCGCCAGGGACTATAAAATAACCATATTTTGTATTCAGAATTTGATAGTATTGATCTTGGATAGTAAAATTATCGTGTAAGTAGGGGCCTTGCCATTTTTTAGGGAACATGACAACCATTGGTCCGACTTCTGATCCTTCAAAAGCTCGCGTATTCAAAAAATCTATATAATTTTTTTCATGTTTAAATTTAGTAATATGGCATGTGTCATTAATGCGTTTAAAAATACTAGCAAGTTCATGAACTTGCTGCGCAATCAGTTGATCATTAATGGTCTTTTTTGTTGTAAAAAGTTGATATAGCGTAAAAATAAAAAGCCCGCATAAGACAGCAGCGCTTATGGCAGGGAATATATAAGAGTTTTTATTGCGACGACGTGTATAGTGAGTCATAATTAGCCCTATCTAAAAATAAGATTATGTATAAAAACTACTATAGCGTGTGTGATAAAGCAAATAAAAAGCTATCGATACATAGTATCGCGCTAGTAGTTTGCAAATAACGCGAGACTAACCACATTGCTCCTCTTTTTTGTTGCCAAAGCATCCATGAATGGCTTATATGGGCACAGACGATACGTTAGGTCATCTATGATTTTTTCGATTATTTTTTCTTGTTCTGCTTGAGGTGCTTTGTTAAAGAGTACTTGGATGGTATGACGATCTTCTTGAGCTTCTGTATCATTTTTCGCTTGTTCAAGATGATATAAAAATTGTGAATAGCAGGTGCATGCTTGATTAGCGTTGGGATAGTTTTGAATGTTTTTTATCTTATGTTCTAATTTTTCTTGTAACGCTTTAAAAAACGCATCGGCATTGTCATCAATACTAATAAGTGCGTTGCTTATAAAAAAACATGACGCGAGTAAAAATAATTTCTTATTCATAAATTCCTGCAATAAAAAGGGGCGGCGCAGGCCGCCCCAAAACTGTTAAATTATTTTAGGCTATTTTGGATAGCTTTTCTAGCAATGCAGCTTTATCGATAGATTTTTTTCCGGCGACCTCAGCGAATTTATTAAGAGCTGTAAATGCATCTCCTTCAGCAAGCGCTTCTCTAGCAGCTTGAGAAGTACATAAAGTTGCAATTTCTGTTATGGCCTTTTCAATCTCTATTTCTCGTTCTGCCTCAGTTTTATCATTGAGTACAAAATCTGTTTGTACAGTATGACTAATTGCTTGAAGTTCTTGGTCATTGTGAAAGTTTTTCAAATGGCGCAAATAGTTGGCGCAGCAGCCGCATGTTTCGGCGTCGTTTGAAAGTTCTTGCATTTTGCTTTCCATTTTTTCTGTCATCGCTTGAACAAAAGCATTGGCGTTGTCGTCAGCATTAATAAGCGCGTTGCTTGCAAAGACAGCTGACGCGAGTAAAAATAATTTCTTATTCATAAAAAATCCTTAAATTTGTCGATTGTATGATGTGATCGTATTTTAGTATACGTTTTTTTATAAAAAAACCCAACGTGCGTGAATAAGTTTTTACGATAGTAAAATAATAACACTTTTTTGAGCACTGTTATTTTCTGGGGCACGTTCTAATGCGAGCATTATGAATAGGTTGAGATCGGTTATGATTGAGCGCATGTCCCCTTCGGCCATATTTTTTCGAAATAATGTAAATCTACATTTAAGACTGACCTGTAGTGCCATTTGTTTGACAACTGCTTCCTGTTGTTGTTCGCTCAAAGCGTAAAATTTTTTTCTTGCTATAACTGAAGAATCACTTTTATCTGTTGCGATATGCTGCAAAAAATGTTCGCAGCAGGTACAAGTAGCTGTATCTTTAAAATTTTCTTGCATTTTTATATGCATTTTTTCTTGCAATGTGTGCAATAAATTATCATTGTCGATAATTTGAGCATGCATACTGTTTGCAAAAATAGCTGTTGCAAGCAATAATAATTTTTTGTTCATTATTTATTCGATTAATTTTTTGTAAAGATTGTGAAGATCGGTGTTGCTAGGAGCAATATCTTTTTTCAAGCGTGCATATTCAGTCATGTATCCTGCAATGTTGTTATTATTATCTATTGTTTCTGCAAAATCTTTGGTTGCGCAAAAAACAATAATTATTTTGCTGATCACATCAATGCACGCATCCTGCTCTTGTTTAGTAAGCTGCGCGTATTTATCAAGCTGTTCTGGATTCCCCAGCGCTTCTTGTTGCAAGATGAGCATTGTTTTTGTAATGCGTTCTTGATCAGGAAGCTGTGCGTTTGTTAAAAGAGCACCAAAGCTATAATATTTTTTTTGTATATTGTACTTGATTTTCTGCTCAAGTTTTTCGGATAACTGCTTGATGGTGCTGTCAATGCGCTGCTCGACTGGCAGAGCTATATGGGGGCATGCGAGTAGCATGCCCAATAAAAGTTTTTTGTTCATATGTTTCTATCAAATTATTATTTTTTTGAAAAAAAACGCATGAACCAAGAGCGTTCATCTTTTTTTTCAGCGATTTTTTTGAGAAGTTCTTGGAGATTTTGATCCTGGTTATACTCGCTGAGAAGCAGGGCGACTTCTATTACTTTTCGATCTTTTCCTGGGGTATTTAGCATTACATCAGTTAGTTTGTATGAAAGTATGGTTGCCTTGGCATAATTTTCGGCTACTTTTTTTTGATCATGTGGCGTTAGTTGCGCATATTTTTTTGAAGCGTCTTCATTGAAGGTATGACCCTCTTCTCTGATTATTTCTTCAAAATCCGAACAGCTCTCTTGAGTTTTTTTATCTTTAGAGTTTTGTCTTATTGAAGCCAATTCTTCTCTAACTTTTTCCCAAAGAGAAACCGGTTCCACAGAGACTGGTTCTTCTGCTAATAATAATTGGCTACCGAGTGTAAAAATGCTTGCGAGAAGAAATAATTTTTTATACATATAAAATCCTGCTGATTATTAAAAAATAACACAATAAACTTGTTAGAATATAAATCTTTTCTTTTAGAAAATCAAAATATATTAATAATCGAGATGCATTACCTGGCGCACTTCGTGCATCGTTTGCTGCGCAATAAGACGAGTTTTTGCAGTGCCATCTAAGAGTACGCGCATAGCGTACTCAGGGTCCTGCTCAAACTGTTTTCTGCGTTCTCTGATTGGCTCTAAGAATGTGTTCAAAATTTCGGCAAGTCTTTTTTTAAGTATCATATCGCCTAAGCCGCCGCGTTGATAATGTTCTTTAAGCTGTGCAACTTCTGCAATGTTCGGGTCAAATACGTCAAGATAGGTAAAGACGGTGTTACCTTCTACTTTGCCTGGATCGCTGACATGAATATGTCCGGGATCGGTGTACATGCTTTTTACTTTTGCAACAACCGTGTCTGCAGAGTCAGAAAGGTAGATGGCATTATTAAGCGACTTGCTCATTTTATTGTGACCATCAGTGCCGCATAACCGAGATATTTTTGGTACGAGTGCTTCGACTTCTGGGAATACGTTGCAAGAATATAATCTGTTAAATGTTCTGACAATTTCATTGGTTTGTTCGATCATGGGTAATTGATCTTCGCCAACAGGAACAATGTGCCCCTTAACGATGGTAATATCAGCCGCTTGACTTATAGGGTATACAACAAATCCTGCGGGTACATGTTCACCAAAGCCTTTTTGTTTGAGCTCTGTTTTTACCGTTGGGTTGCGCGTGACTCTATTGATACTAACGAGGTTTAAAAAAAATATAGTTAATTCTGCAATTTCTGGAATCAGCGATTGTATGAATATTGTTGTTTTTTCTGGGTCGATGCCAACGGCTAAATAATCGAGCGCTACTTGAGTGACATTTCTTCGGACCTTGCCCGGATCTTCATAATTATCTGTGAGCGCTTGCACGTCGGCAATCATGACATATTGATCATATTTTTCTTGCAACATAATGCGATTGGCAAGTGATCCTACGTAATGTCCAAGATGTAACGGCCCCGTTGGACGATCACCGGTCAACACGCGTACGGCTTTATTTTTTGTTTCCATAATATCTTTACGTTAATTTTGTTCTGGGTAATAAGCAATTGTATATTGAGTATAAAAATATTGCCGAACAAATCAACAGGATAATCGTTCTTCGACTGGCGTATTACTACTATTAGTTTGGTCTGAACCGATAAATTCTTGTGCTTCAGGGTTATTTGCCGTTTTGCTAACATTGCGCCTGAATTCAATAATTTCTTGAGGGCTTAAACCTAATTCTTGTTGCAGAACTTTAACGACATCAAGAAAGCCACTATAACTTTTAAATTGTTCATCGCAAAATTGTTGACATTCTGCTGGTCTATCGCGTCTTACGGGATGCCGTATGCAATATAAAAAATTGCTGAGTTCAACGCAGGCATTATCAATCTTTGGATTACCGGTTATTGTGCTACAGGTTTTTTTAATAGGAGAATCACCAGGGACGTTTTCAAAGTATGGCGCATATGGTGATTTTTGTGTAAAACCTATTGGTGTTGTATTAGCACAAAATAAAATAAAAAAGATAAAATTTAATTTTACATAATTCATATACATTTTCCTGGTTAGCAATCTAAACCATCATGGGTGGAAGCTTTAGGCGTTTTAGGTTTTTCGGGTTCGGCGTTTTTTACGGGTTTATTAATATCTCGTGAAAAATCAACAAAGTGTTTAGGGCTTAAATGTAATTCTTGTTGCAGAATTTTAACGATATTAAAAAAACCGCTATAGTTTATTGATTGCTCATCGCAAAACTGTTTGCATTCTGCTGGTTTATTCTGATTGTTTTCCTGTTGTATGCAATATAAAAAATTGCTGAGTTCAACACAGGCATCGTCAATCTTTTTATTGCCGGTTATTGTGCTGCAGGTTTTTTTAATAGGAGAATCACCGGGAATATTTTCAAAATACGGTGCATAATTTGATTTCTTTGCGTAACTTATGTTTGCTGCGCCAGCAAACAAGAGAGTAAAAACCGTAACGTATATTTTTGATGTATTCATGCGAAGTAACTTTCTTATTTTAAAGATTTTTTAATGCTACCTTTAACAGGATTTCTATACTCAAAGCCTCTAGACAAGGTTCCGTAAAGATGCTGATCTAGTCCACTGCGAATAGAAGCATCAATCACCGCGCCATCATCGCTACTAATAGTATTGTTGCGTATGATGCCGAACTCTTCCAGTTTATAATAGAGGTGAGCAATTTTATCATCAGTTACGCTTCTTTTTTGCTCATCTACGGTAACGGTGCGTTCCGCGTTACGAGCTATAGTGGCATAGGTGCGATAGACATAAAAATTTTCGTGCACATGTTTTTTAAATTCTTCGAGACTTATTTCGCAACCATTTTTGCACGTTTGCCCAATATGATGTAGCCCTTCAGTGAGTATAAGCGGTGGTATTTCATGATTATTTGCTGTATTTTCAAATGCAGGGTCTTTTTTTAATTCTTTGATTGCGTGAGCAACCTTATCTACCGCCGCCTGTTCAACGTTTTTATGGTTGACAAGCTCAACTGCTCTGCAATGCAGCATGCTTAGATTAAACGCGGTTAACGCTACTATAGTTATTATTTTTGATGTTGTTTTCATAAAAACCTCTTTAAATTTTAAAAAAAATTATTATTGCTTACTTGCTAAGCCGTAGGGCGCCCTTGCCTTAATCCATTCGAAATCTGATTCAAGTCTCGCGAAATGAAAGCAAGATTATCATGATTAAATTCTGGTACTTTTTTTAATTGGTTACAATATTTTATACCATTATTCAAACAGGAATCATAAGCTTTTTTGCTTAGGGCTACCGCCCCTAAGCAACCAATAACACCTGTAGTTACAGGGTAAGAGTTTGAAGCAGTCAAATAAATTTTTACTAATCCCAAAGCTCCTCCGAGGACCAATGCAGTAAAACCTGTTTCTGCAGCTATACGTGCCGGAGATTTAGGCAATGCAAAAGATGTTTTTAAGCTAGCACATTTAGTGGCGCATTGTGTCTGGGTCGCGCTTGTTGATGCTCTTTCCCATGCTGAAAACGTATTATACCACATCATGCGTTGATAACGAGCAAAACCATACCCAACAGCACTGCCTACCAAAACTGATCCTGCAACAAAGGCAACTTCGGGACCATGTTCAATTGAATAAGAAGTTGTAGGAATATTAGTAAAACCTAAACTCATAAGTACAAGTAATATCATATTATTTTTCATAAAAACCTCTTTAAAATTTAATAGGCAAATTTGCATTATTAAGTATATCATGATTTTCGCATAAATGATGTATAGAGTGAGTACGCTGATGAAAGTAGTATGCCTGCGGATGCAAGCTGAATGAATCTATGCTTTTTACTGATTTCTACTTTGATAGTGCCATCGTCTTGATAGGTAATTCTTCTATATAAATATGGGAAAAAAATGCAATTATCTTCTTCAACAATTTTTATTGAATTAAGCAGATAGCTAGGTTTAATAAGATCGTGACGATATTTATTTTCTCTAATATCAGCTGGGCCCCTATACCCCCACCCGAAAAACCATGTATTCTGTTGATCAAAATACTCTATAGTTCTATTACCCAGCCATGGATGAAAAGTTATTTTTACTTTATGTACCATGCACTTAGATGCAGCCAAAGGATCAATCATGGCATCGTATGCCTGTTCTTTTTCATGAGTTAATTGTTTAGCTGGAGTGGTCATTCTAAAAACAAATTTGAATGGTTTTGTGGGGTAAAAATCGACTCGGCTTTGTTGTGACTCTAAAGGGCCTGTTTTAAACTGGTAAAATGCGGCATCTTGTATAATAGCGTAGCATAAAAAATTACCCATAAAACATAATGCTAATAATCGACGTATATACATATTATTCCCAGATTTTATATAATTTATAACTTAAATATGTATTATTAACAGTACCAATAAATAACTATTTGTCAATATTGACAAATAGTTATTTATTGGTATTTAGCGAAAAAAATCAATTTATAGGGCAAAATAGCCAAAATGTATAAAAAACTAGTATTTTTTTACAAAAAAACATCTTTCGGCACTTTTTATTCGTTTTTAGGGCACTTTAACATGATTTTAATGCTTTATTTTTAATTGACAATTTGAATATATTTGTTAAAATAATATATATAGTTAATATGTATAATCTTAAATAATAAGGATAAAAGTATGAAGAAGATATTAGGTTTAGCAGCGTTGATAGTAGGTCAAATGTATGGTTATGGTTATGAGCCGCGTTATAGGCCGGGATTGCATGATTATGCAGTTGCCAAAACCCACAATAATGTTTTATTTGCGGGGGGTTTGGCGGGTACTGGGTATTTTATGCATAAAATGGCAGACCAATTTTTAAATTCTGATAAGGGCTGTGCTCGATATTTCAAATCAAGCAAATGGCTTGTCCCTGGTGGAATCTGTTTTACCATAGGTATGGCAAATTCTTTGAGAACTAACTGTGGAACGACGCCAAAAGAAGCTTTGTATAAAACCTTGTTACCATTTACCGCTGTTGCAACAGGTTATTATGCATCTAAAAGTTTACAAGTTTTAAATAAAGTTCCATCTAAAAATGCTCGGTTGTTATGTGGAGTTTATGCAGGCTTGACCGGATTGAGCTTATTTGAAATTTACAATCAAAGTCATATGTCATAAGATTTGATAAGCGCATGGGGGATTCTATTCACAGAGTCCCCCTGTGTTTTTTTAAGTTATTTTTTCTTAATTAAAAGTATTACGTAGGCTTCTCGTAATAAATCCCTCTTTTGAAAATATTGACAAATTGCATTATTATTGATTATATTAATAGTAACTAATAAATATATTTTAATATATGAATGAGGGTGTAAGTATGAAAAAAATAGTAATAATAGCAATGGCTATATTTTCAATCACGGCAGTCATGCAGGTATCTGCTCTTGAGAAGTTATCCGAAACTGCTTATCGTAAGCCCGCTTGTCCTCCTTACTATCCTCGTAAACGATACCGTTCTGCTGAGGAGTACTTGGCAGTAATATTTAATGCATTAGTAAGTATACGTGAGAATGAGTGGCGACATCTTAGAGAATTGCGCGAGATGCAAGAGGATCAACGCCGTTGGCTAGCTGAGTTGGATAGGCGCTTACATCCTGAGTTACATCCCGAGTATAAAAAATCACAGAGTGAGAAAGTTAGTTTTACTAATGCTAGGCTTTCAAATGCTAAGATTGGTGGCGCTAATGTGAGTTCGAAAAAAAGAATTTTCACAGCTGGATCACAATTCGAATAATTTATAATCAAAGCCATATGTCATAAGATTTGATAAGCGTAGGGGATGCGTTCAGCAGCATCCCCTACGCTTAATTTTAGTTTTTTTTAAAAATATATAATCTATTAAGCTTCTGATATGATCTGGTATGAAAATATGATTAATAACTTATTAAAGAGCAGATTATGATGAATTTGCAAAAAATAATGGTTAGTGTATTGATAGTTATCTCTTGTGCGCCAAAGTTATGGGCGGTTAAGTATCAAAAATTTCAATTAAACAAAGCGCAAATTAATAGAATTTCTGAGTGCGTGTCGCAAGATTTTGCGGTTTTTAGAGATCGGCAATCGCTACTTTTGGATGCGTTGCCAAACTCGATAGATGCCAATTTCCCTTTTAAAGTATTTCGTAATAATTTTGTTACATGGAATGTTATTTTAGAACAAGTTGATCTTATCGATCCGAAATTTAGAAAAAGATATGCGCTTTCGCTGCTTGAGCATAAGAGTCTCATGAAAGATGAAATAGAACAACAAATTCGCTATGCAGAGTTGATAAAAAATAAGATTGATAATCGTTTAAATAAGGCGCTACAAAAAATTTCTCAATATACTTCTAGTGCCCCTGAATCTTGTAAAGCGTTGGTGAATGCACAAAAGCTTTCTCCTGTAATTTGCACATTATGTAAACATATACAATATAAACAGATTAATGCTGATCAAAGAAGCGCATTATATGCTATTTCAGATATCGCTACCGAATATTATTTTAAAAAATACCCACCGATTATTTAGTCATGTAGTTGTGCAAGAAGGTGTTGGAAAATATATGGTAAATAATAGGTCCCCTGATGCTGTAGCGCCAAGTTAATCAGTTCTAGCGTCCATTGAAAATGTTTCTTGCTGTGGAATGGTTGGTACCAAAGCATGAGTTTTTGTTAAAATGGTATTTTTCTATATCTTCTGGGATAAATTTATTTATTATCGAAGTTATATGAAGGAGAGAGTTATGGTATTTTTAAAAAACTTTTTTTGTTTAATAATTAATGAGCTGGGATTTTTGTCCTGGAGGGATCCGTTAGAAATAGGTCTGTTGGCGGTTGGGATATATTATTTTTTACGATGGCTCTCGCAGGATACCGAAAAAAATGCAATAGTGTGGTTTTATGGCTATAGCATACTTTTTTTTGGGGCTTATTATGTTCAGTTGCAAACAGTGAGCTTGTTTTTGATTATTACTGTACCTGTAGTTGGTCTTTTTTTTATTATTATACATCAGCACATGTTGCAGAAAAATTTTATTACCATGACGCGGCGCGCGGTGTCTATAGCAGATCATACGTCCGATTGGCTCCACACATTTATCAGTGCTTGTTTATATGGTTTGAATAAGCATAAAGATGTTGTGTGGATTTTGGAACGTGCTGATATGCTCGATGTTTTTTTGACGTCCGGATCATTGGTAAAAGCGCCTTTAACAGGACCGATTATCGAACTCATTTTGTCCTCAGAAAACAATAATTTAAAAAATAATTCTATGATATTAATTGATCGTGATGGCCGTCTTGTAGCTTATGACGTGTCTTGGGTTGCTCGTGGTACAGATTGGAAGCACGATGCTCTTCTTATGTCTTCAAAAACTGATGCAATTATTATAAAAGCGTCATTATCTACACGGCTTTTTGATATTATTTTGTTTGGAATAAGTATTGAGCGTCTTTCTGTTGGCGAAGTATATGATTTGTTGAAATATTGCACTAAAAAGGGTGTACGAGAAGAGGTAATGCATTATGTCGATAGCCATTATAAAAATTATAAAAACCAAGAGTTTTTTATTGCCTAGTTCCGTGATTATGGGCTTTTTTTTATGGTCCATGCTGAATAATTTGTATTATTACAAAATAATAGTAAGTGTGCCATTATGCTTTTACAATACAGAGCGTATTTCTATTGTAGATGCGCCGCAGACAATTACTGTTGCATTTAAAGGTAGGCGGACAGATCTTATTGCGTATGATGTTCAGCATTATGTTGTGAGGTATAATGCTCAAAAATTACATCAGGGTGAAAATGAAGTGTGCTTTACTCCACAAGATTTTTTTTTGCCACCGACCATTAGTATGATAAGCTGTAAACCTATGTGTTATAAAATTATTGTACAAACGCTTATGCCTGCCTGAGAATATTTTATGCTTAATCTTTTTGGTACTGATGGGATACGTGGTCCGTTTGGTACCGGGCTGCTTGTTCATGAAAAATTGCATGCAATGGGCAAAGCTCTTGCATTGTGGGCTCTTAAAAGATACCAACATAATCCTAGAATACTGATTATTCATGATACTCGTAATTCATGCGCTCTTATTAAGGCTTATTTGAAGGGTGGGTTATTGCAGTATCCGGTATCTATTTTTGATGGATCTATCCTGCCAACACCGGCTGCTGCTCATTTTATGCGTGATAATATGTTAGATTGTGCTGTTATTATCTCGGCTTCCCATAATGTATATTCTGATAATGGGATAAAAATTATAGACAATAAAGCGGGCAAACTGTCACTTGATGATGAGCTATTTATTTCTTCTTTAATTGTTGAGCAACTAGGCGCAATAGATGTCTATGGGGAATGTGGTCGGGATACTATGTTTGATGCGCAGTCGCGATATATTGAGCAGCTAGTACGCTATTTTTCAGCAGCTTTTCTTAAAAATAAAAAAATTGTTATAGATTGTGCCCATGGCGCAACATTCAAAGTTGCTCCCGCTATTTTTTCTGCGCTTGGAGCCGATATTGTTGTTATTAATGATACGCCCGATGGCTATAATATAAACAAAAATTGTGGAGCACTGGTATTGCAATCTCTTCAGCAGACAGTTGTCGCAACCTCTGCTGATATAGGATTTGCCTTTGATGGGGATGGTGATAGGGTTATTGCCGTTAATAATAAGGGCTGCATTAAGAACGGCGATGATATTTTGGCTCTTTTGCTTACCCATTCACGGTATAATACGCAAACAACGATTGTTGGAACATTGATGACTAATTGTGGGCTTGAGCAAAAGCTTATACAAAGTAATAAAGTTTTGTTGCGAACCTCTGTTGGCGACAAATTTGTTCTGCAAGAAATGCAACAGAGAGGTTTGATTATTGGCGGCGAGCAATCGGGACACATTATTTTGAGCGATGTCGTTTCTACCGGTGATGGTATTCTGGTTGCGCTGACCGTTCTTGAAGCGCTTGTCGCCACTGATAATTGGGATATGAATAGCTTTGAACCTTATCCGCAGGTTTTATTAAATATTCCGGCGCCGCGTACGGTTGCATTAACTGATGCATGTATTGTTGATTATATTGCAGCGGCACAGCAAGAGATTGGTAATGGCAGATTGATTGTTAGATTTTCTGGAACTGAGCCAGTATTGCGTATTATGGTAGAGGCTTCTCATTATGATACAGCATATGCCGTTGCCCATAATCTTGCAGATAAGTTAACTCCATTTTTAGTTTAAAAAAAAGGCATGCTTTTTTCTGGCATGCCTTTTTAGAATTATTTACTCTCTTTCAAGTAGTTCTTTAATGACGAGCATTGTTTCATGAATTGATCTCCACTTGTCTGATGCTCTTTTAATAACAGAAAGTTCTTCAGGATTTTGTGGTTGTGTTGCAGAAAGAGCTTCTAATTTTTTTTCACATTCTTGATGAATAATTTTGCAGCGTTCTGCGCATAATGATGAAAATTCTGATACGTTGTACGTTTTTTCATCGATGCTGACTGTTGCATGAGGGTTGGCGTTGTTGTGTAAAAGATGTTCAATAATCGAGAAAGTATCGCAGCCCATTGAGCATTTTGCTATAGCAAACATGAGGGGCGTTGCACCATCTTGTGTTATTGAGTTAACATCGGCACCGCATTCTACTAATTTTTCTACGCTTTCTTTGTCTGCACGATCTATAGCATAGAACAGTTCTTCAGAGAGCATAATTACTTTGTCTTCTTGTAATTGCTTTGCGTCGCAGCAGCCCTTGTTTGATACATCTGTATCAAGAGCGTGATTATAGTGAGGGGCAAACAAGAAAGAACATGACAATAATACTACTACTTTTTTCATACCATCTCCTTTTTATTGGTAAAATTAAGCTTCACTAAAAACCGTATCACAAATGTTTTTGGAAGTCTAATGAGTTTTTATGGGTCATTTGTGTCTAAACTTAATGCGCTACAAGCAGCACCAATGTGGTAAAAAATAGTGTATAATTTTTGATGTTTAGTTTGTATATTATTGCATTTTAATGCTTTAAAATCTTGATGCGGATCATCTTGAAAACCAGCATTAAAATGCGACTTGATCGTATCTTTGTGGGCTACTGCTTTATACAATTCGCACTGCTCTATCCTTTTTTTGTCATTAAGATACAGCGCCTGTTTGTATTGCTTTTCTATAGTTTTTGGTGAGAATGGAGCATACGTGTCAAGAATATCTTGAACATCGCAGGATATTGTAACGTGTTTATGATGTATTGGCTGCTGTACATAACAGCGCGCCGCAAGCGCTTTAAGACTCGCAACATTGTCTTGATTATCTTGCATGCCGTAGGCTACAAAAAATATAAAAAGAATATAGAGCATTTTTTATGCAAAATGGTTGAGGAAAAATTTGTTATACAGTAATTCGAGGCCAACGTCTGTTGAGCCGCCATTTTTGTTATTGTAGTCTATCGTGTATAAAAAATCATGAGTTTGTGCCAGCTCTTTTATTTTATACTGACGCCAGTCTTTTTGCATAAATGAAAAGGGTAGACGTTTAACGTGTTTTCGTGCGGCTTCTGGGCCGTTCTTATGAGCTTCTTCGATAAAAAGTGTCGCTTGCCACAGTAAGTCAGACCACAAGTAAATCCAGAATTCATGTTCAAAATTTTCTTTGAGAGATTGCCATTCTTGCCAAAATTTTCTTTGATTTTTTTCAAAAAAGTATTGGCTCAGCGCGAAAGCGTTTTTATCAGATACAATAATTCTTGATACCCAAGGTTTAAAGAAGGGTATTAGTTTTTTACTTATTACTGATTGATATTCGAGTAACATGCAGACATGTTCAAGCGAAAGATGCTTAGAATTTTGCGTTATTATTTCTGAAAATTCTGATGAAAGGGTGGGATAATTAAAAAATGATGTGAGGAGCGATATGCTTGTTGAAGTTATAGGCGCATCAAGTTTAACATTTTGTACAGATTCTGATGTATTAATCACTTGGTCAGTTGTTATAAAAAAACCAAAACGATGCGGGCCCGTATACGTAGCGCTATAAGTAATAATTTTTTTTTTTAGTTTTGCATCTAGATGGGATATGTCTCCCAACCAATAAAAATGAGCTTGTCCCAAAAAAAGAGTTTCGAGACAATTATATAATTCATGAGGGTGTTCTTTTGAATACGGTAAAGGCACGCATGCTGGTCCAAAAAAATTGTTTTTTTTGGACCATATGAGCGAAAAAAAAGTTATTGGGTAGACATTCCCACTAAAGCACCATACAAAGGGTGTTTCAGTGGTTGAATGCTTTAAAAATTGATCAAGGTTCAATCAATTAATTCCTGATATAAAAAACTCTTTTCTTGTATCATGGTATCAGCTTCATGATTAAAAACATTGCACGAAGCTTCATCAAAAAATTCAAAAAGCTTATTTGCGCCCTTGCAAGCCAATTCTTGAACATTGTTATAGCAACTCCATGAGATTGGATGTTTTTCCGCAGATCCTTGTATTTCAATAATATTACCGCTGCGAGTGAGAACAAAATTGAAATCAGCATCGATTATTGTATCTTCTGCAAAATCCATATCCAAGAGTGGTATGTCGCCAGAAAGTCCAACAGAAATTGCAGCAAGTTCATCGGTTATAAAGTTTTGCTTGATAATACCCTTTGATTTCCAATAATCTTGAGCAGCTTTCAATGCTAAATAAGCGCCTGTTATGGAAGCAGTTCTCGTGCCCCCATCTGCTTGCAACACATCGCAATCAATAAAAATTGTTTGCTCGCCAAGGACATTGAAATTTATAATTGATCGCAACGCTCGACCAATGAGTCTTGATATTTCAATAGTTCTACCGCTTCTTTTATTAATAGTTACATCACGTACGGTGCGCATAGGTGTTGATGCGGGTAGCAACGAATATTCTGCCGTCAACCATCCAGTTTTTTTTCCACGGAGAAAATGTGGAACGCCTTGTTGAAGGCTAACGGATGATAAAACTTTGGTGTTACCCATTTCAAACAACGTTGATCCTGCTGCATAGGGGTATATATTGTACGCAACTTTAAGGGCTCTGAGTTCATCAAATGATCTATTATGAGCTCTTTGTTTGAGATTTAAAGATGTCCTGTGCATGCATTATCCAATAATTTTTAGTCTAATACGTCCTGTTTCAACTTCATAATCAAGTACTTCAACGCTTACCACATCATTTATTTGAAGATTTTTCATTGCTTCTTTATCTTGATTTGATATTGTCGACACGTGTACAAGACCATCAACTCCTGGAGCCAATTCTACAAAGATACCAAAATCAGCAAATCTTTTCACTATACCTGTATATCTTGTATGAGGTTCAATGATACCACCAAGTACCTTCACCCAACTGAGTGCTTGTTCAAGCTTTTCCCCTGGATGTCCAAAGATTTTTACCAGGCCATCGTCTTGAATGTCGATAGTAGTCCCAGTTTTTTCAGTAATATCACGAATAGTTTGACCGCCTTTACCAATGATGGCGCCTATTTTTTCTTTGGCAACTTTAAGCGTCATGAATTGTGGTACTAACGCAGAAAGTTTAGCATTAGGGGTCGTCATTACTTTTTGCATTTCATTAAGAATATGCAAACGAGCTTTTTTTGCCTGAGCAAGTGCTTGTTCAAAAATATGATGCGGTAATCCATCTTTATATTTTATATCCATCTGTATTGCAACAATACCATCAGATGTTCCAGCAACCTTAAAGTCCATAAGGCCAAATTCATCTTCAATACCAGCAATATCGGTAATAACTTGAAATGAACCATCATCTGATAATAGTCCCATAGCAACGCCACTTACCATTTTTCTAATAGGTACGCCTGCGTTCATCAGGGCCATAATGGATCCGCATACGGTTGCCATTGAGCTAGAACCATCGGATTCTAAAATATCTGTAACAATACGAATAGTATAAGGAAATATTTCTGGATTAGGTAATACCTCTTTGATAGCAGATGCCGCAAGGTGACCATGACCAATTTCTCGACGCCCTGGTCCGCGATTAGGTTTTACTTCGCCAACTGCAAAAGCTGGAAAGTTATAATGAAGCATGAATGGACTTTCTATGGTTTGTCCCATGAGATTGTCAATCTTTGCTTCATCTTGACCACCGCCAAGTGTAACACTTGTAAGAGCTTGTGTTCTGCCTCTCATAAAGAATGAAGATCCATGATTGAATGGAAGCAAGCCAACTTCAGTTGAAATTGGTCGTACTGTTTCAAAATCACGAAGATCGATACGCTTATTGAGTACAAAAATAAGATGAGTAATTTTTTCTTTAAGTATTACATCAAAAATATAAGACAAAAATGTTTTTGATACTTCCGGATTTTTTTCTACTTCTGTTGCATAGGTACTAAAAAATGTATCTTCTAGTGCGGTACGCGCTTGAGATCGTACTTGTTTGTCCTGAGTAAATAATTTTTTAACAGCATCATCTGTTAAAATTTGCTTCACTCGATCTGACCATACTGACCAGTCAAAAGCGTCAACAATTGGTTCTTTTTCTACACCAAGACTTTTTGCTATTTCTTTTTGCCATGCAACTTGCAGCTTAATTTTTTCATGTGCTAAAAAAAGCACATCAACAAAATCTTTTTCTGATATTTCATTGGTTGAGCCTTCAACCATGTTTATGCCATTTTCATTACCAGTAACGGTTATTCTGACATCAGATGCTAAATATTGTTGATATGTTGGATTAAAGATCCATGATCCCTCAACGCGTGCAACCTCGCATATTCCCACGGGACCCATAAAAGGAATTTTTGAAATAGTGAGTGCTATTGAGCTTGCTATAAGTGCAAGTGGATGTGGCATATTTTCTTTATCAACAGAATAAACAGTTGATAACATTTGTATTTGATTGAAGTAATTAGCAGGAAACAAAGGTCGAACCGCACGATCTATTATACGCGAAGTTAACACTTCTTTGTCAGTAGATTTTCCTTCACGCTTAAAATAACCGCCTGGAATCTTTCCTGCCGCTGCAAATTGCTCACGATAGTCGATTGTTAATGGTAAAAAACCAGGAAATTCTTTCGAAGGTGCAGACACTACCGTTGATAAAACTACAGTGCCTCCTTGCTGCAACCATGCAGCACCATCAGCTTGCCCGGCAAACTTACCAATCACTACTTCGTAACCAAACTCTGGTAAACTAAATTTTTTTTCCATTACGATAAACTCACTGAGCTAAAAATATATAATTTTTTTATCCTCTAAGATCAAGCTGATCTATCAGGCTTTTATAGGCAGGTTGACGATGTCTTTTCAAATAATTAAGAAAGCGTCGTCGTTGTCCTACAAGTTTCATAAGACCCGTTTGTGCAGTATAGTCCTTTTTATGAATTTTGAAATGTTTATTAATTTCATCAATACGATGACTTAATAAAGCAACTTGGACCTCAATAGATCCTGTGTCTTGATCATTAATTTTATGTTTATTAATGATAGCTATTTTTGATTCCATTGTGAAAAAACTCCAATCAATATGAGATTACTGGTAGGCGCGAGCGGGATTGAACCGCTGACCCTTGCTACGTCAAAGCAATGCTCTGCCACTGAGCTACGCGCCTTTATTTTACCTTTTACTTATTTTTAACTTACATTTGTTGTATCTTGATCATCGCCATGTTGCTCAAGATACTTTTTTCTAAACGATTTTATTCCTGTACCAGCAGGTATCAACTTACCAATAATAACATTTTCCTTTAATCCGTAAAGGTAGTCAATCGATCCTGAAATGGCAGCTTCACCCAAAATCCTCGTCGTTTCTTGGAATGATGATGCAGAAATAAAGCTTTCTGTTTCAAGTGACGCTAATGTTATTCCCATGAGTACTGGTTTTGCGGTAGCTACTTTTTTGCCTTCCGTTTGAAGCGCCATGTTAATAGTTTTGAAATGAATTCTATCAACACGATCTCCGACTAAGAAACTGGTGTCGCCTGGATCAGTAATACGAACTTTACGTAACATTTGTCTTACAATAAGTTCTATATGACGATCATTGATATCAACACCTTGCAGACGATAAATTTCTTGAATTTGGTTAACAAGATAACGTTGCAATGTTTCTGGTCCAAGAATACGTAAAACATCATGCAATATTGGTGTACCCGATGTTATAGGGTCTCCAGCATTAATGTGTTCTCCGTTGACCACATTAAGCTGTTTGCCTCGTGGAATGAAATAATCAATTGCTTCATCGCCATGAACGACTGATATTTTTCTTAAGCCACGATGCAGTCCGCCAAAAACTATTTCACCATCAATATCAGCAATAATTGCTGGATCTTTTGGCATACGTGCTTCAAATAATTCGGCAATTCTAGGTAAACCGCCTGTGATATCTTTTGTTCTTGAAGCTTCGCGTGGCATTTTAACTATAACGTCACCAATTTCTACCCGCTGACCATTTTCAACACTTAAATATGAACCAGCTGGTAAATAATATTGAATAATTTCATTCCCATCTTTATCAAGTATATTAATGGCGGGTTGATATTTGTCGCTCTTATGCTCAAGAACAAGCTTTGCTGAACGATGAGATGTTTCATCATATCGTTCTTGAATAGTTACATTTTCTACAAGATCAATGTAATTTACCTTACCAGCATGCTCTGTCATAATTACTTTATTGTGAGCATCGATTTCAACAAGCTTAGTTCCCGTTGTAACTGCTTCACCATCTTTTACAAGCAAACGTGATCCGTATTCAATATTATGACTTTGTAATTCACGCCCATCAGGAGATGTCAGAATTAATTTAGACTTTCTATTCATTAAAACGATTTGACCCTCACGGTTTTTTACCGTTTTAATGGCTTGTAATTGAACAATACCATTATGCTTTGCAACAATCGAAGATTGTTCACTCAAGCTAGCTGTTCCACCAATGTGGAATGTTCTCATAGTAAGCTGAGTTCCAGGTTCACCAATGGATTGAGCCGCTATGATACCAACTGTTGCGCCGATATCAATTAACATTCCTTTTGACATATCCAGACCATAGCATTGCGAACATATTCCTCGCTTTGCTTGGCAGGTTAATACAGAACGAACGGTTATTTTCGTAATAGCAGAACCTTTTATTTTTTCGATATCTTCTCTTTGCACAATATCGTTTTGTTTTAAGAGAAGCTCACCAGAAACAGGGTCCTTTATATCAGCTGCGAGAGAACGTCCGTATGCGCGATTTGCAAGAGAATAAATAATATCACCGGATTCTTGAAGATCTTCAAGCTCAATGTAACCCATTGTTTTGCAATCATTCATACTAATGACCATGTCTTGAGCAACATCGACCAATCGACGTGTAAGATAACCGGAGTTTGCAGTTTTTAATGCTGTATCCGCCTGCCCTTTTCGCGCACCGTGTGTTGAAATGAAATATTCAAAAACGCTCAAACCATCTTTAAAGTTTGTTTTAACAGGCGTTTCCATAATTTCACCAGATGGTTTTGCCATCAAGCCTCTCATACCAACGAGCTGCTTTATTTGATCTTTTGTACCGCGAGCTCCAGATTCGAGCATCATAAATATAGGGTTGAATGACTGAGATTCTTTATTTTCATTCTTAAAGGCAATCTGATCTTCTTTTTCAAGATCTTTCATCATGCTAGAGGCAATATCTGCTGTTGCATGAGTCCAAATGCTTAATATTTTATTATATCGTTCCCCGTTTGTTATGATCCCATCCATATACAGTTGCTCAATTTTTTGAACATCTTTATCAGATTTTTGAATAATACCATCTTTTTTTTCTGGAACAATTAAATTACTGAGCGAGAATGAAATACCACCCATAGTAGAATAGTTAAAGCCTAGTTTTTTAATGCTATCAAGACATTTTACCGTTGCTTGGCTTCCAAATTTATAATAAATGCGCTCAACTAATCGAGTTAAGTCACCTTTGCTCATAATTTTATTAATCCATTCAAAGTCAGATCCTTGTGGAATCGCTTCGAATAAGATAACTCGGCCTACTGTCGTTTCAATCATTTTTGATGCTGACAATCGCAAAGTTATACGAGCATGTAGTCCAACTTTATTAAATTGGTAGGCAAATATTACTTCTTGAATAGATGAGAATGTAATACCCTCTCCTAGCTCATTGCATCGGATTTTGGTTAAATAATGAAGCCCAAGAACCATATCTTGAGAAGGAACAATAACCGGTCTGCCGTTTGAAGCGGATAAAATGTTATTACTTGAAAGAACAAGACTTTTTGATTCTTCAATTGCTTGTTCGCTGAGCGGAATGTGAACGGCCATTTGGTCGCCGTCAAAGTCTGCGTTATATGCATGACAAACAAGTGGGTGAATCTTAATAGCTTTACCATCGACGAGCGTTGGATAAAAGCTTTGAATCCCAAGCCTGTGTAGCGTTGGAGCACGATTGAGCAATACCGGATGATTTTTTACAACATCTTCAAGCACATCCCATATTTCGGGGGAAGACTCTTCAACCATGCGCTTTGCAACGCGAAGATTTGGTGCGATTTCTCTTTCTAGTAGCCCCGCAAACACGTGACATTTAAAGAGTTCAAGCGCCATAATTTTAGGCAATCCACATTGATCAATGCGTAGTTCAGGATCAACAACAATCACAGAACGACCAGAATAATCAACACGTTTACCCAATAAATTTTGTCTGAATCGTCCTTGCTTACCGCGCAATATTTCACTCAGAGATTTGAGTGGACGACGATTTGAACCACGTACAGGTTGTCCTCGACGACCATTGTCTATAAGTGCGTCAACTGATTCTTGTAGCATGCGTTTTTCATTTTTAATAATCACTGAAGGCGCATCGATTTCTATTAAGCGCTGCAACCGAATATTGCGATTTAATACTCGTCGATACAATTCATTGAGATCAGAGCTTGCAAACCTTCCACCTTCTAGCGGAACTAAAGGTCGTAAATCTGGTGGGAGAACAGGCAGTATGTCCATTATCATCCACTCAGGACGTAGATTGCCTTGTGCAAGCCCTTTAAAGATTTTTATACGACGCATTATTTTGTGACGCGCTGCAACGGAAGATGTTTTTGAATACTCTTCTTGTAATGTTGTTATTTCTAAATTAAGATCGAGCATTTTAAGAATGCTTCTTATTGCCGCGGCACCAATATCAACATGAAATTCCGTATCTTCTGGATGCAATTCCATGTAATGCTCATAATCTGATGAACTTAATAATGTTTTTCTTGGATAAGGAGATTTTCCTTGAGAAACCACTATATATGCATCAAAATAAATAACACGCTCAAGATCTTTAACGGGCATATCTAGTATCAAACCCAGATAACTCGGAATTCCTTTTAAGTACCAAATGTGACATACGGGTGCAACCAACTCAATATGGCCCATTCTTTCACGCCGAACACGCGCTTGAATAACTTCTACGCCACATTTTTCACATGTAATACCTCGATGCTTCATGCGCTTATACTTGCCGCAATTACATTCCCAATCTTTTACAGGACCGAAAATGCGAGCGCAGAAAAGGCCGTCGCGTTCAGGTTTTAACGTGCGATAGTTAACGGTTTCTATTTTTTTTACTTCACCGTATGATAAAGCTCTAATTTTTTCCGGTGAAGCAAGCCCGATTTTTATAGCGTTAAATCTACTTGTTTGAATATATTCTTTAAATCTTTCAAGCATTTGATTAGCCACCGACTTCCTCCTTACCGCTCTTAAATAAATCTATTTGTAGACCTAAGCTTTGAAGTTCTTTAATTAAAACATTAAATGATTCAGGCAATCCAGGTTCTGGAACCTTTTCACTGCGAACAATAGCTTCATACACTTTGTGTCGACCTGCAACGTCATCAGATTTATACGTTAACATTTCTTGTAGAGCATACGATGCGCCATAAGCTTGCAGCGCCCATACTTCCATTTCACCAAATCTTTGTCCGCCCATTTGAGCTTTGCCGCCCAATGGTTGCTGTGTTACCAATGAGTATGGCCCAACAGAACGCGCATGTAATTTATCGTCAACCATGTGATTCAATTTCATAATATAAATTGAACCTACGGTAATCGATTGATCAAAATGATCACCTGTTCGTCCATCACGTAGTTTGAAAGTGCCGTCCTCGGGAAGCATAACTTCTTTGAGCAATGGCAAAATATCCGTGTCAAATTGAGCGCCGTCAAATACGGGGGTTTTGTAAAAAACACCCAACTGAGCTGAACGCCGTGCCAATTCTTCTAGGCCGTCTTTTCCGTGTAATTTTTCATAATTTTTAATAAGCTCTTTGCCATAAGATTTTTCAAGATATGCTTTGACCTCATTAAAACCTTGTTGTTCAATTATTTCACCAAGCCTTTTGCCTGCCTGACGACCGGCATATCCTAATATTGTTTCTAAGATCTGCCCTACGTTCATACGAGACGGTACGCCGAGCGGATTAAGAATAATATCTACAGGAGTTCCATCTTCCATGTATGGCATGTCTTCGCGAGGTACAATGATAGAGACAACACCCTTGTTACCGTGTCTGCCAGCGACTTTATCGCCAACTTGGACAGGGCGCTTCATGGCAATATACACTTTGACCATTTTTATAACGCCGGATGGTAACGGATCGCCCTTTTTGAGTTTATTGATTTTTTCTTCTTGAAGACCTTTTAAAATTCTTACTTGGTTTTCAAAAACATTTTTAAATAAATCAATATTTTCATTAATTGCCTTATCTTCTGTACGCAATACAAGCAAATCTTGCAAAGATAATGATTCAAGCTTTTCTTGATCGAAAAGATCTTTTTTAAGCAAGGTTTTGGATACTTTATTGTGAGGCAATGCACCATCTAACAAAGTACAAATTTTCTGGAAAACCATTTTTTCAAGACAATTTGTATGCATAGTAAAATCAGACTCAAGTCGTTGCGTTTCTTTAAGCACAAAGTCTTTATAGCGCTTGTCTTTTCTTATGCCACTTCGTGAGAAAATTTTAACATCTATAACAGTACCTTCAATTCCTGGCGGTACACGTAAAGAAGTATCACGCACTTCTCGTGATTTTTCTCCAAAAATAGCTCTCAAAAGTTTTTCTTCAGGAGAATATTGGATGTCGCCCTTCAATGTGACCTTGCCAACAAGAATGTCTCCAGGGCGCACTCGCGTTCCAATTCTTACAACCCCATCTTCATCAAGCCCAACTAAAGCGTTTTCGCTTACATTAGGAATATCACGTGTTATTTCTTCAGGTCCAAGCTTGGTATCGCGAGAATCCACAATGTATTCATCGATATGAACAGATGTGAGCGTATCATCGGCAACAAGTCTTTTGTTTAAAATAATAGCATCTTCAAAGTTGTATCCACGCCATGGCATAAAGGCAACTAAAAGGTTTGCGCCAAGCGCTAGTTCACCATTGGCTATAGATGAGCTATTTGTTAAAATATCGTTTGCTTTAACAACGTCACCTACTTTTACAATAGGTGTTTGATGAATCCATGTGCTATAACTTGAACGTTGAAATTTTCTTAAATAATAGGTTTCAACGCCTTTAGAAATCCATTCATCTGTATTTTTAAATGATTCTTCAAGTGATCGAATCATAATTTTTTCAGAAGAAACATATTCAACAATGCCATCGCGCTTTGACGTTACGCAAGCACCGGAAGCATAAGCGATATCTCTTTCCATGCCCGTACCAACAATTGGCGATTGCATTCTGATAAGAGGAACTGCTTGCCGCTGCATGTTTGCGCCCATTAACGCACGGCTGGCGTCATCATGTTCAAGAAATGGAATTAATGCAGTAGCGACGGAAACAAGCTGCTTTGATGACAGATCAATATAATTAATATTTTGAGCGTCAGTATATAAAAAGTTACCTTCATGTCGAGCAAATATAGGCTTTTCATCTAATGTATGAGAGCCTGGTTTTATAGAATCTGATTGAGCAATGTATTTGTGAGCTTCTTCAAATGCATCTAAAAATACAACTTCATTCTTCATAACCCTGTCAACAACTGGTCGATAAGCCGTTTCAATAAATCCTAAATCATTGACAGTAGCATATGTTGCTAGTGATGAAATAAGACCAACTGTTTGACCTTCTGGCGTTTCGATAGGACAAATTCTTCCATAGTGTGACGTATGAACGTCGCGAATTTCGTACGTTGCCCTGTCTTTCATAACGCCGCCAGGCCCGAGAGCAGAAAGTCTTCTTTTGTGCGCAATTTCTGACAAAGGATTTGTTTGATCCATAAATTGGGAAAGTTGTCCAGTGCCAAAAAATTCTCGCAGAACAGCATTAAGAGGCTTTACATTTAAAAAATCTTGCGGCATTAATGCGCCATGACTTTCTTGAATTCTAAATCGCTCACGAACAATGCGATCGATTCTTAAAAGCCCCAAATGTACCTGATTAGTTAATAGTTCGCCAACCAAGCGAACTCTTCTATTACCCAAGTGATCAATATCGTCGAGTTCCCCCTCGCCGCGTTCACGTAAGTTGACTAAATAATTAATAGTCGCAAAAATATCTTCACGTGTTAACGTTGTTACATCCTCAGCTGTAGACAGATGCAATTTGCGATTCATACGAATACGACCAACTTTGGTAAGATCGTACATTCTGCTATTGAAAAAAAGGTTTTCCAAGCGTTCTTTGATCTCATTTAATGAAGAACTGTCGCCGGGCCATACCTTAGCATGAATTTCTTTAAGAGCTTCATCTTGCGTATAGCATTTGTCTTGTGTGAGCGTTAAAGGAATCGTAGGCTGTAAAACATATCCGGAAGACGTTATTAACGTAAATTGAATATGGTTAATATTTTTTAATTGATTGTAATGTTCTTCGGTGAGTACTTGACCTTGCTCTAGCAGTATCTCGCCCGTTTGAGGCATAATTATATCTGATCCGCATACGCGATTAATAATGGAAGTTTTTTTCAACATGAGTCGGTCAACAAGAGACTTCTCCAGTTTGATAAGAATTTCTTTATTGATTCGCTTGCCAATATATAATTCTTCATCTTTTACTTCTAACATGCCTCGCTCAATGCGTAATCCGATGACCGAAGCATCTAGTTTTTGATAAAATTCTCCATTAGAACAGGTAATTGTATCAAAACGATAAAATAATGAAATAATATTATCGCGAGGAACGCCAAGTGCTTGCAAGAAAGTTGTAACTAAAAGTTTTTTCTTTTTATCTATGCGAACATACAAATGATCGTTGCTGTCAAACTCAAAATCTATCCAAGAGCCACGCATTGGTATAATGCGAGCCAAGTAATAGGGCTTTCCTCGAACATCCTTAATTTTCTTGCTGAGTGAAAAAACAACCCCTGGTGAACGATGAAGTTGACTTACAATAACACGATCAACACCATTTATTAAAAATGTTCCAAGGTTGCCAATCATAAAACGATTTTCCTGTTCATACAGATCAACCATGATAGGAATATCAGCGAAAAAAATATCTTGCTCTTTTATATCACGAACAATTTTTGCGTCAGCTACTGTGTCATCCCATCCAATGAGCTGCATTTTTACCTTGAGAGGCATTGCAAATGTTTGTCCACTTGATCGACATTCATCTAGAGTCATGGGCAATTGAACCGTTACGCGAGATAAGCAATTTGTACACGTTTTATAACGAGCAGTTTTCTTGTTACAAAACGTGCATTCAAAGGCATCATTCAAGCGCGAGCAATCAGATTTTTTGCACGAAGAACAGCTCCATGTATAGCGATTGCTGATACCCGTTAAGCGTCCGCATGTACAGGCCCAATGACCTAATTCATAGCTTACATACTCAAGCGACATTTTATCGCCATAATCGATTGGAAAAATATCACGGAACACCTTCTCCAATCCGATCATTTTACGTTCTGAGGGTAAATAGTCTAACTGTGCAAACTCGTTAAATGATCTTGATTGAATTTCTATTAAATTAGGAACCGGAACTATATCGGTGATCTTACTAAAAGATCTACGAACAGTTTCCTTGCCCGTACGCAGGCTAGACATTAAGCTGCTCCTCGCATTACCAAAAAACTGTTAAACTATCAATTCTATTATGCAAAACTTACGAAAGCTTTACTTTCGCACCGGCTTCTTCAAGCACTTCTTTCATTTTCATTGCTTCGTCTTTAGAAATTGCGTCACCAATAAGGGTCGGCACTTCTTCAACAGCTTTTTTAGCTTCTGTAATACCTAAATCTTTTTTAACAGAACGCAATGCTTTGATAGTTTTTATCTTGTCAGGGCCAGCTTCAATAAGCTCAACCTTAAATTCTGTTTTTTCTTCTGCAGGTTTTGCAGCGGCATCAGTTGCTGCGCCCGAACCTTGTCCTGGCATAGCCATTGATGCGGCGGATACGCCAAATTTTTCTTCAAATTTTTGCACTAATTCTGCAACTTCCAAAAGAGAAAGGTTGCTAATGTCATTAATGATCTGTTCAAGTTTTGCGGCCATGTATTTTCCTATAGGTCTAAAATATTAAACACATTTATATTATATAGTATATTAGTATATACTATTGTTTGTTTTTTGATACTTCTTGTAATAACCAGGCGATTTTTATCATTGGTGATTTTAAAATTCCAGCTAATCGTGAAAGAACGAGCTCTTTAGATCCAATAGATCCAAAAAACTTGATTTTATTCGTTTGAATAATTTCATTATTCAAGCATCCCACGAGTACCTTAAATTTTTCATTTTCTTCAGAAGTCTTGCAGATAGTTTGAGCTATTTCTGGAGATTCTTCCTGTGAAAAAATGATAGCAATCTGATTTTTAAAATAAGGTTTTAGTTGTTCAAGATGAGAGCTTTCGCCAGCAGCTAATGTTAGCAAAGTATTTTTTGCTACCTTCATCGTGCCGCCCTGTTTTTTGATATTTCTACGAACAGCTTGAAGTTGAGCAACCGTCATACCCTTAATTTCTATTAAAAATGATCCCTTATTGTTTTTAAAATCATTTTTCAGAGATTCAATAACGGACTGTTTTTCGTGGTGGTTCATTGTGTTACCTTTTGTTATCCAATTATGATAGCTCATCTGGGTTTAATACAACACCAGGTCCCATTGTTGATGAAAGGGTCACTTTTTTGATGAACTTACCTTTTGATGTTGGCGGCTTTGATGCTGCCAGCGCTCTTATAAATGTCACTATATTTTCATATAAGTGCTCAGGGGAAAATGAAACTTTTCCAAAACTAAAATGAACAAGTCCATTTTTATCATTTTTGAAAAACAATCGCCCCTTTTTGAGATCGGCAACTACCAGAGCAACATCAAACGTGACGCTCCCTGTTTTTTTATTGGGTAAAAGACCACGAGGCCCAAGAATTTTGGCAACTTTACCAACAAGGCCCATAAGATCAGGAGTTGCAACAGCATAATTGAAATCCAACCAACCTGATTCTATTTTCTCGATAAGGTCATCGGTACCAACATAATCCGCACCGGCTTTTAATGCTGAATCAGCATAATCGCCCTTCGCAAATACGAGAACTTTAACTTTCTTACCTGTTCCATGTGGTAATAAAACTGAACCACGCACAGATTGATCACCCTTTGAAGGATCAATACCTAAATTGATATCAACGCCAACAGACTCATCAAATCGAGCATGTGCAACTTCTTTTACCTTTGCAACGCCCTCCTGGAAGGAGAAAATTGCTTTCTTCCCCAGTGCTTCGTGGGCTTTTTTATATTTTTTTCCACGCTGTGTCATTGTTTTACGTTTCCTTCCAATTAGACTACTTCTACACCCATGCTACGTGCACTTCCCGCTATTATTTTCTTGGCCTGCTCTATGTCGGTAGCATTTAAATCAGCAAGTTTGATTTTTGCTATTTCCTCAATGTCGCTCCAAGAAATTTTACCAACTTTTTCAGTATTTGGTTTTGCGGAACCCTTTTGAAGATTAATCTTTTTTTTGATTAATTCTGATGCGGGTGGTGTTTTGATTACAAAATCAAATTTTTTATCCGTATAAACAGTGATAACTACGGGGATTGTTTGCCCCTTTTTATCAGCAGTTTTTGCATTGAATTGCTTGCAAAATTCCATAATGTTAACGCCTTGTTGACCAAGTGCCGCACCAACTGGTGGAGCTGGCGTTGCTGCTCCGCCTGGAATTTGCAAGCGAACCGTTGCTTTTATCTCTTTTGCCATGTGTTTATAACCTATTTAGACTAACTACTGTTTAACCTGATCAAAATTCAATTCAACGGGCGTCATTCTTCCAAAAATACTTACCATAACTGTAAGTTTTTCGCTTTCTTCATCGATTGCATCAACAATACCGACAAATCCTATAAATGCGCCTTCAACAATTTCGACTTCTTTTCCAACATCGAATTCATGTTTTTCAAGGACGACCGCAACTTCACCTTTAACTTGCCCCAGAACGCGATCAATCTCTTTTTGAGAAAGAGGCGCAGGATTGTTGCCACCTAAAAATCGTAAAACACGAGGTGTAGAAGCCACCAATCGTATTGATTCTGGCGCTGACTCCATCTCAATAAGCATGTAGCCGGGAAACAGTTGCTGGTCTTGCGCTTTATTTTCAGCAGCAACATCAAAAAACTGCTTCATCTTTGCCGAAGGAATAAGAATTTGTCCAAACAAATGCGCTAAGCCTTTTTCTTCAATTCGCTTAGTGATATCTGTTTTTATTTTTTCTTCATATCCAGCATAAATTTGAACAACGTACCATCGTTTCATGAATTCAACCCATTTTATATTCGCTTTATACGGTCATTACAGACCATAGGTAAAAATATATTTAGTAAGCAAAGAGATTCCTTTATCTACGGCACCAAAAAAAATCGAAGATATTACTACAAGAACAAGAACGACTATCGTTGCCCCAGAGAAATCGTCAATTTTGGGCCATTCAATTTTAGACAGCTCAATTCGTACTTCACTTAAAAAGCGCATAATCCATTGCGCAAATTGCATACTTTTCATCAAAACACTCTCTTTTTTACCAATTTAGGATACAATTCAATATTTTCCTGACAGGTTGGCAGGCCAGGAGGGATTCGAACCCCCAACCCGCAGATTTGGAGTCTGCCGCTCTACCGTTAGAGCTACTGGCCTTTATAACCATCAGTATTTATATCACTTTGTTTCTTTGTGCACATTATGCTTGCGACAGCGCGAGCAGTATTTGCTAAGTTTTAAAAAACCTATAGCTCTTTTTTTATTAAGAACTTGCGAGTAATTCCGCTCTTTGCATATTTCACAAGATAAATGTGTCGTTACGCGATTCTTTGCCATTGAGTAACCTATATATGGGCCATTGGAGCCCGCGACCGGATTCGAACCGGTGACCTCTCCCTTACCAAGGAAGTGCTCTAACCAACTGAGCTACGTGGGCCATTGGCAATTTTTGCTATGTCTACAATATTCATTCTATTTTAAATCAAAAAAAAGCAAAAAACAACCTGAATTTTTTTTGGAGCTGGCGACTGGATTTGAACCAGCGACCTGCTGATTACAAATCAGCTGCTCTACCAACTGAGCTACGCCAGCATCTAAAGCCCCAAAGGATGCTATTTATGGAGCGGGAAACGGGACTCGAACCCGCAACCTACAGCTTGGAAGGCTGCCGCTCTACCAATTGAGCTATTCCCGCATAATCAATAATTGGTGGCGAGAATAGGATTCGAACCTATGAAGGCATACGCCAACGGATTTACAGTCCGTCCCCTTTGGCCGCTCGGGAATCTCGCCAACCCGTTATTTTTATTTCAATACCCTATAGCTTAGTGCTTTTCTCAAATGATTTCAACCCCAAATTGCTATAAAAATCTTAATTTTAAAAATTTTTTATATTTTTTTTTATATTTTTTATAAATAAACAGGTTTACTTGTTTTAAAAGATATTTATCATTAACAATATATCGAGCCTGGCAATTCGAAATTAATTATCGCATATACGTGCGCTTGTGTGATTTGTAAAATAGTAAGAAAGTGTTTTTTGTGGGAAATTATGAATAAGAAAATAGTTCTTTTTAGCTTATTAATGATCGCCGCATGTTTTCCGGTGCGTATTTTCTCTTGTTGGGATGACGATGGTAATTGTTTTCAGATATATCCTCCATCAAGTTCTGCCCGAGATAGATTGACAGACATAAGCAAAGAGCCTTTTAGTCGTCAGTCATTTGAAGATTTCCGAAGATCTTGGGCGCGATTACAACAATATGAGAATGAAACAATAGGGAAAGTGGGTCCAGTGCACCTCTGGTCATGGAAAAGGTCTAATATGTATTGGAAGCAGCGTTGTGTCTATGCCGATGATTCGCTTGCTATAGTAAAGACTATAAAAGAGCGCGATTCTGCTGAGTTAGAAAAAACTTTATCGGTAAGAAAGTTCGAAAAATATAAAAAACATGTTCCTAAGTTTGCCCCAGTTTTTTATGCAGGGGTTCTTTTGGTTGGTCTATGTAATCAACGGCATTGGTATAGTGGGTTGCTGGGCAATGCAAGTTTTGAGCTGGTAGTTTGCGGCGTTGCTTGTATACCTTTCATGAAGGCGTTTCTTGATTACGGGGCGCAGAAGGACCATGTTTTTTATGAGGGAGTTAATACGGAGCTGGCAGATATCCAGAATGTAGCGAAAGATTGGAAAGATCCAATCATATATACGCCTGATAGTGAGCCTCTGAATGGACGTGTTATGAGATTAGAGGAAGCGTTCGCGGCGGACCCTTGGTTCAGGTTGTACGCATCTCCATACCATAACGATTGTGATAGTAGTGGCGGGTCTTAGCATCGGCAACAGTATTAATATGCAAGCTATTTGTAGTAGTATGGTTACATAGTTTGAATATTTTTTATATATAAAATGGAGATTTTTAGAATGCAAAAAATAATAAAAAATATAATACTAGCAGCAGTTTTTTGTGGTTCGAGTATTTGCACAGCGTGGCAAGTCAAGCCGCATGTTATGCCGGAGAGTTTTGCTGTTCAGCATAAGCCGGAAAAAAAAGAAGAAACTAAAATAGGGGTGCTCAAGATACTTGGAGAAATTTCTATTGAAAGTGGTGAGAAATATACAGAAAGGCTGTACGATTTTGCGCATGATAATGCTATTAAAGCGATTTTATTGATTATAGATTCTGGTGGTGGCGCTGCGGGGATAGGTGATTTGGTTTTTAGAGAAGTTAAAGCGTTATCATCGATTAAGCCGGTGGTTGTTTTGGTTGCAGGCTGGTGTTGCTCTGCGGCGTATCATATCGCGCTTGGTGGCAATTGGATAATTATGCCTGCTTCGGCAACCGTTGGTTCTATTGGCGTGTATCATATGGTAGAAAAGCATACAAATTCCAAGTATACGGGCAAAACATATTCTGCGGATGTTGAATTTGATGTGGTATATGCTGGGAAGTATAAAGTTGCGACGCATCCCGATGCGCTGCCTCTAGATGAAGAAGGGCGAGCGCTGTTGCAAGAATCTGTTAATCGATTGTATAAAAATTTTATTACCGTTGTCGCGCAGGAAAGAAATTTATCGATTGATAATGCGCCAGAATGGGCTGAAGGACGTCATTTTGATGGTGCGCGTGCGGTAGAAAATAAACTTGTTGATCAAGTTGGTGGTTTTTCCGATGCGCTTGAAAAAGTGCGTGAGCTTATCACCACCCGCGGCGGTTCCGCTTCAGGCAAATTCGTGTTTGTCTATTAATATTTAAAATAAAAAACTATAAAATATGGTGGCGAAGTTATTGTAATTTCGTCACCATATTTTATAATAGATAAGTCTATTATTTTAAAATAACTATTTATAGGAATACATGAAAAATAAAGTTCTTTTTGCCGCATTGTTAATAATTCTACCATCTGTGGTTTTCTCAATGGAGGAGGGAGATCAAAAGAGAAAAATAACTGACGTTTTTAATAGTTTTATGATGATGGGGTCTTTGAGCCGCAGGACGTTAAATCGAGATACGAGTAAACGGATTGAAACAATTTGGAACAAGGAAAAACCTTGGATTGCGGTGCAAACGGATCAAGCCATCAAAGAAGATTTAGCATTAAAGCTTAATGAAACTTGCTATACGATTGCCCAGGATAATCCCTTTCTAAAGACCACTCCGCTTGAGCGTACAATCGAAACAAATACAGATGGAGTAATATTTTTTGCTGAGAAGTGTATTGGCTGGTCTGGCTTAGTAGCAGTGCCAATAATGTTAATACAGCGGAGTTTTTCTGATCGTTGGCTGAGCGCTACATCTATGATGTTGATTGCAGCCGTTGGGCTTTCGGTTGGTGCACATTGTATAGGAGAGGAGTTGGACCGTTCAGCAGTACGTCGCACAATGAATCCCGTGCTAAGCGATATGAAACGGTTTGTAAACGATTTGCAAGAGAAGAATCTCTTAGTGCCTACTAAAAAGTAATCGAGAAGAATAAAATATATTTGTTGAGAATTGCATAATTTATATCGGGGGGGGCGGTGGGTTGTATCACCGCCCCGAGTTTTATAGATTTATTTTTTAATCTTCGTCTTCGTCCCCATACATGGCTTTTTTTCGCGCGTTTAGTTCTCTACGTAAACGTTCTTCATTTGATTCAGTTTTTGCCGCGAATTTCTTTTTCTTTGCAGATAAGTTTTCTATCCAGAATTTTCTAGTGCTTTCTGGTATTGCTGTAGCTTTCTCTATATCGCTTATGCATAGATCAATAACTTTTGAAACTTTATTAACAAAACTTGTTTTGTTTTTTTCTATTTTTAAAAAATCTTCGCTTAATTCATTAAAAATCTCTGCTTCTTTTATGTATTTGGTATATTGTGCGTGTATTTTTTTTATTGTTTGGTAGGTATCTTGATATGGTTTTTGCTTATCGACAGGCAATGCTCTCAATAATTCCTTAAAGGCCATTAGGGTTGTTATATCAGGATATTCATTATACTCATTCAATAGTTGGAGTAGTAGTGCTTCTGCATAATTATCTTTTATTTCCTCTTGTCGTTTTTTTGCATCCTTAATTTTGTCTAATAACACTTCTGCGCTGTCTAAAATAATTTTATATACATCAACAATGCCGGTATAATATTGAAAGTTTTTGTTTAATTCTGCGAGGTTTTTACATATTATTTCGGTCTTTTCCCTTTTTGCTTCTTTACTAGTGACTGTTCTTCTGTATTGTATATTATCTTCGATTGTTTTAATAAGATGATCAAGTTCAGTGACGCTTTGTTTGCTTAATTCAGAGGCTCGGAAGTTTATTGAAAGGATTGCGTGTTCCAAGCCATAAAATGAAATGCTATCGTTCTGAATGCCGTTCTGAAGCTGTAGCGCAATACTCCTCTCCTGGAATATGATATTTTGCCTATAGCTATCGCTAGTTAGATCATTTTTATCAATGATGTCTTTGCATTCCTCGAAAAGTTTAAGCTTTGTAAGCTTTTCTATTTTCGCTTTTGTGCTTTTTATTTTTTCCTCGAATTTTGCATACTGTGCTTTTATTTCATTGATCTTTAATGGTTTTTCTTTTGTGTTGATGTTATCAAACTGAAATTGACTGGCGAGTATTTTTCTTGCCCCTTTTAACCTCTTTTCAACAATGAGGTTTAAGGCGAATAAGGTTTCTTGAGTTTTTTCTGTTGCGCTTAAAAAACCGATCATTTTTTCATTAAATAACTGTTTTATTGCTGGATATTTGCTCAAGGTGGCTAGGATAAATTGTTCAAGATCCATTTGCGCGGTGGGCATGGACTCTGCCAAGGCTTGGAGGTGCTCGTTGAGTAGCGCGAGTTGTGGAATGATGGTGATGGCTGTGGGTTCTGGTAATGATTTTATATGTTGCGATAAAAAAATAAATATAAGCAGTATTATTTTTTGCTTCATATATTCTCCTTGTCTATTTGATGCTTTTATGCTTTTGTCATATGCTTATAAGATAAGATTATTTCATGTGTATTTACAATAAAAAGGTCAGAAGATGAAACTATCACTTGCCTGGATTTTTGATCATATTAAAGGCTCATGGAAAGAGCATGATGTTAATGAACTCGTCGCCAAATTTAATGCCGTAACGGCTGAAATTGAGCAGGTAAAAAAGATTTCTTACGACTGGAGTGCTTTTTCTCTTGCCCAAGTTGCGTCGATTGATCAGGGTGTTGTTATTGTTAACAGCTCTGAGTGGAAACTGGAAAGTAAATTGCCGATGCGGCCTGATGCTGTTGTTGGTCAATGGTATTTGATTAAAAAAAATAAACGTATTTGTAGTTGGGCTACGCTCGAAGATATGCACGCAGCCAAAGAAGGCTTATTCCCCGCTGTTTTTTGCCCTGAACACGATATAAAAGGCGGTTGGAAAAAAACGATAGAATCAGAAGACTATATTTTTACCTTAGATAATAAGTCGGTTACGCATAGGCCTGATTTATGGGGACATCGTGGATTTGCCCGTGAAATTGCTGCCATGCTCGATATGCAGTTGATTCCAGAAGAACGTTTTTTAGTTGCAAAGCCTATCAGGCATTACGATAAAATTGTGCCGCAAGCAGCTCATGCGATTGCTTTAGAAATTGTGCCGGGTTCCGGTTGTAATCGCCTTGCAGGATTGTATATTAAAAATATAGTCAATCGGCCTTCTTTTATTACTATGGCGATAAGATTGGCCCGTATCGACGCTCGTCCCATTACGTCTCTTGTCGATTGCACTAACTATGTTATGTACGATATGGGGCAGCCAATGCATGCATTTGATGCTAGCAAAATTGAAAATAAAAAAATTATCGCCTGTTCAGCTCAAGCAGGACAAGCATTAACATTATTGGATGGTCAAACTATCTCTTTGCGGCCAGAAGATTGCATTATCAGTAATGGCGTTAGTCCATTGGCACTTGCGGGTATTATGGGTGGAAAAGAGAGTGCTGTTACACGATTAACACAAGAAATTTTGATAGAGTCAGCGCACTTTGATGCAGCGCGCATTAGACAAGCGGCTGTTCATTTTAAAAGACGGACTGAAGCTTCTGCTCGTTTTGAAAAAAATCTTGATCCGCATCAAAATACTCAAGCGCTGATGCGTTTTTTAAAACTGCTTGATGATATAGGTTGTGAATATGTTGGCGCCGATGCGATTATTTCTGTTGGTCCTCTGGTAAATGAAGTTATTATAGCAATTACGCATGATTTTATTGTCAAAAGAATTGGCGTATCTTTGGCGGTTGATCTTGTTGTTAAATTGCTTTCCAGGATAGGTTTTGGCGTGCAGGTAAAACAGGATCAACATACTGTTGTATATACCATTATTGTCCCAAGTTTTAGGGGAACAAAAGATATAGTTCGTAAGGAAGATATCGTTGAAGAAGTGGCGCGTTGTTATGGTTTTGCGGCTATTGCTGAAGTAGCTCCTCAGAGAAGCATGAAGCCTTTTGATACACATGCTATTTTTAAAATTCGTGATATTAAGCATCATTGTGCATATGCCCTTGGCATGCATGAAGTAAGTAATTATGCGTTGTATGATGAATATTTTCTTAAGCGATTATTGTGGCAACCGGCGCATGCTCTTGCTTTAAAAAATCCTGTTTCAGAGCATTATACAAGAATGGTTACCTCGCTCATCCCGCATTTACTTAAAAATGTGTACGATGCTTCGCGAGATGTTCAAGAAGTTTCATTTTTTGAATGGAATAATGTATGGATGTTTAGTGATGCACCTGTAGAACAAAAAAAATTAGCAGGGGTCTGGTTTTCACACAAAGAGCCTTTTAATTTTTATACCATAAAAGCTCGCTTGCAAACGTTTTTTAACTATTTGGGGATGATGGTTGTTTGGCAAAAACCACATACATTGCCTGGTCCATGGTTTAATCCATTGCAAACAGCAGAGTTGGTGTGTGATGGTGTTGCGATTGGGTATGCTGGTTGTGTGGCGCCCTTATTTTTGAAAAATATAAGTGATGGGCACGCATATATTTTTGAACTTGACGGCGATTTTTTGATGAATTATCGTCCACAGAAACAAGCATTTCAAGCGTTATCAAAATATCCTTCGGTTCATCTTGATATTAGCATGTTGATAGATAGTTCGGTTACTGTTTCTGATATAGAAATGTGTATTGCGCATGTTGATAGCAGAATTAAAGATATTATTTTATTAGATTTTTTTGAAAAAAAAGAATGGGGCACTCAGCGTTCTGTGACATTCCGTTATGTTGTTCAAGATGATCACAAAACTATGACCAAAGAAGAAATTGATATTATTATGCATGATGTTGCTAGCGCAGTAAAAGCGCTGGGAGCGCAGATTAGATGATGCAATTAATACGTGGCTTTGGCTATGCCATTCTAGCAACATTTTTTATACTTATTGATGTTTTTACTAAGCAATGGGCTTTAGCTCATTGGCAAATTTATTATGAGTTGACGCCATGGTTGTTCTGTGAAGTAACTTTTAATAGCGGCGTATCGTGGGGCTTTTTGAATGGCGCTGGTGTGTATGCATCGGCACTATTGATGGTGGTGATCAGTATAATAATAGTACTACTTGCTCGTCATGCATACGCTCGTTTTTTTCAGCGGTATGTTATTGTTGGAGAAATTATGGTCTTATCCGGTGCTGTGAGTAATATGCTTGATAGATTGCAGTATCAAGGTGTTATTGATTTCATTGGCGTGCATTATAATGGCTATTTTTGGCCTATTTTTAATATTGCTGACATGTTGATTGTTGGAGGAGTTGGTCTCATGTTTTTATCGTATTGTTGTGATGATGAAATTTAAAAGAAATATATATAATTTGTGTGCAACCTTGGGACCTATTGGCTATTTGCCGGCACCCGGTACGTGTGCAACAGTAGTATCTTTGAGTAGTGTGTATTTTGTTAAATATTTACAATTAACTTTATTGCAAGAATTTTTTTTATTATTTGTTATAACAGGTGCTAGTTATTTTATAGTATCGCAGGCGCTTGTTTTTTTTACGTCAGATGATCCTTCAGAAATAGTTCTTGATGAGCTTGTCGGCACTCTATGGGTTTTTATAGGCTTGCCTCTTTCACCATATGTTGTTATCAGCTCGATTATTATTTTTCGTTTTTTTGATATTACTAAATTGGGCATATCATTTTTTGAAAAATTGCCTGGAGCTGTCGGAGTGTTATCTGATGATATTGTTGCCGCACTGATAACCAATGGCATTATGCATATGATAGTGATGTGGTATGGTTTTTAACGATATTCCACATTTTTTATATACCACGATTATTGATATTTTATCTCCAGCGCGATGTGCCTCGTGTTTTATTTTTATGAAAGATCGGTTGCCGCTGTGTCATGTTTGTATTCAAAAAATACGGCCTATTATTACGTCGACCATTAAGCTTAATAAGCATTTTCAGATGCCTGTTATTAGTTTGTCTCATTATGAAGAGCCAATAGCCCCATTAATACGCGCCAAATATTATGGAGCACGTCATGCCGGTAAACAGCTTGCGGAACTTGTATGGCAGAGAACGCATGTTGCTTCTTTGCCCTGTGATTATATTATTCCCGTGCCGCTTCATTGGACGCGTTATGCTGCTCGCGGATTTAACCAGGCTGCGATCATGGCAGATACATTGGCTTATTTGAGTAATAAGCCCGTACTTAATGCGCTATATCGTCATAAAAAAACACGTTATCAGGCAGATCTTGATGCGGTTGGTCGTGCGCATAATCTTGCGCATAGTTTTTCGCTTGCTGTATCGCAAGAATTATTAAATAATAAACATATTATTCTGGTCGATGATTTAATGACAACAGGTGCGACCTTGCATAATGCAGCGCGCATTCTCCTTGTAGCAAAACCAGCTTCAATAACAGCAGTTGTTGCCGCGCGAGTTGTGTGAATTTTGATTTAGATTTTTTTCTATGATAACCTACTCACCAAAGATAGGTACATTTTTTTATGTTTTTAAAAGGGTATTTTATGAAAAAAATATTTGCTTATAAAAATGCAACATCGGCTATGATGTGTGCTTTTATGGTTTTTTTACCAGCATGTGATTGGTTCAAGGGCTGCACGGATAAGATGTGTTCTTCAACGCAACAATCCGGAGACAATGAGGTAGTGATTACCTTTAACGGAAAACCCGTAATTACCGGCGCTGATTATGAAAAAAGCATTCAGATGCTGATGCAAGCTCAGCCAGCATTTCAACAAATGTGGCCATTTATGGGACCGGATCAACAAGAACAAGTGTTAACTCAAATTGCTGAAAATTTGGCAGCAGAAAGAGTTATGCAAGAAGCTGTTAAGCGCTCTGGTCTTGATAAAACTAGTGAATTTAAAGATAATGCACGTCAAATTCACGAAGCTGTCGACCGCGACTTAGCAATGCGTACATTCCAAAATGAGCTTGTTAAAAACATTGTGATTGCAGATGAAGAAGCTCAACAATATTATGAAGCAAATCGTGAAAAACCAAATTTCAAGTGTCCACCATTTGTTAGATCCGGTGCCGGTGTTCGCGCGGAAGTTATTCTTGCTTCATCGTTAAAAGAAGCTCAAGATATTGCAGCTCAGGCAAAAAAGAACCCAGATTTTGCAGCGGTTGCAAAATCAGCTAACAAAACAGTTGTAGATCTTGGCGTGGTATCTCAACAAAGTATGGGTATTGATGCTGCCGTCAAAGCAAAATTATTGTTAGTAAAAAAATTCCCTACGGTGGAAGTTGTGACCGGTTCTGACAAAAAAGAATATGTTGTTAAGGCAATCAGTAAAAGCGATGAAAAGTTTGCTGATTTTGCACAACCAGAAGTTAAAGAAGCTGTAAAACAAATCTTACTTGGCGAAAAGTTTAATGATATCTTTAATAAGAAGATGAATGATCTTAAGGCTGAATATAACGTTGTTGTTAATAAAGATTATATAGCAAAGCGTATTAAAGCATCGCAGCCGCAAGAAGAAGTAGCTGCACAAGTAGAAGTAGAAGAAATAAAAACAGCGCCAAAGGCTGTATAATAATCTAGTTATTTTATTCAAGGGTGCCATATGCATACTTACTGCCATAAAGTCTTAATGTTATTATTACTTGTCGGTAATCAGCTATGCGCCCTTGATACAGTTCTTGATGAGATTGTCGCGGTTATTTATACCAGTGAAAAAAAAATTGTTGTAACTCTTTCTGATATTCGCCCAGGTCTTGATGGTACACTGCGTACCTTACGCATGATTATTCTAGAAAATTTAATGATTTTGGATGCAGAAAAATTAAAAGTACCTATTACTGATGAAGATATAGATCGTTTTATTGCTCACTTGCAAAAAGAAAATAACTTGACGCTGGATGCTGTACGGTCCCTGTTTAAAGAACTTGGGTACTCGATGGAAGAAGGACGTGAATTATTAAAACGGAAGCAGCTGGTTGATGCAATTTTGAGCTATCGTGTTCGAGAAGCTAAAGGTTTGGAAATTACGCGTGAAGATGTTATTGCCTATGACAATGAGCATCCTGAATATACCGAAGCGACGTATACCTTGATCCAGGCATTTGTGCCATCAGAAAAAATAACCAAAGAAGATATTGAACGGCTTCGTGATCTGGGCACTTTAGAAACTGCTGTTACGTGGGATAAACCGTTTACCTTAAAAGAATCCGATCTCGCTGCGGATCGTCAGTTTATTATTCATGAGCCTGTAGGATCGCTTGTTGAATTTGAAGAAGTTGAAGGTGGATTTGATCTTACTCGATTGGTTTCAAAGCAGCCTGCTCAGCGCATACCGCTCGATCAACGTTATGATGAACTTATGATGACGCTTAAAATGCAACGTTATGATGCACGTGTTAAAAGTTATCATCAGCAGCTGTTGTCTGAATATACTATTCGCTTTACTCACCCTGAAGATAAAAAATTAGTGTATGCCTAAAGCCAGAGCTACAAGATCATTATTCAACTGCTCCAGGGCATGATTAAATATAACAACTTCGGTAGCCTGCATTACATTTGTTACTATTTCTTTTTCTGGTAAGCGTTGATAAAACAATATATACGGTCGCCCGTTATCTCTTGCTTGCCAAGAAGTGTCAGTCAAAAAGAGCGGGCGTTCTTTTGTTATTCCGCTATCGTTACAAAGATACCAAGCATTATTAGATTGTGCGTAGGCAACATAGTGTCCACCGGATAATGTATCCCCATGTTGTACAATAACGCTGTTGAGCGTATAGCGCGCAGCTTTGTCCGGTTGATTTGTGTACAGGCCAAAATCACACGGATCTGGAATTGCAATCTCTCGCATTATTTTATGGCCGCCAGAGATATCATAAGAAAAAAGTTTTAATTGTACGATTATTATGTCGGGTAAGGGTTGTTGTAGTTTTCTTTGAATATATGACGTTGCTCCTGTGCCAGTACACGTTGCTAGATTTGTCTCCAGCTTTTCTTCTTCAGTATAATGCTTGAGGCAATCGTTAAGCGTAACAGCATCTTCTGGTATTGCTAGTGACAATATTTCAGCATGTTCTAATTTTGATTTTATTTCTGGAGTGGCATTATCTTTTTTGCAGGTTGTGATCGTTTCTGTTATAAAGCTGAAAAGAGCTTGTATTTTGGGTTGAAAAGCATCTTTAATATCTTTAACATTTTTAGCTTCTTTTGTAATATCTTTTGTCCCATTCTCTGCTTTTCCCGTTAAATGTTCGAGTAAAATATTAAGAAGTTCTTGAGCATCTTGTTGTTTGCGTAGATTGTCCGGATTTTTTGGGTCATCACCCATTTTTTTTATAATAAGCGGATCGATAATGCCATTATAAAAAGCATTGGGAACGCTTTCGGGAATTACTTTGACCTCGGGATCTTTTATAGAGCCTTGTATTATTTCAAAAACGGTTATTAATGCTGCTGATGGTGATCCTGTTAAATAGTTTTTTTGTTGTTCTTGAGGCATTATGAGCTTTTTGAGGGGCTCTAGATTATACAGAGCTTGTATCGTGGCGTTCATGTAACAAGAGTTGCCGCAGTTCGTGAGGCCTTTAGGGGCGCAAAATGTGGTGCACTCGGGCAGTTTTTTTGGTGGGGCTATTATAAAATTATGTAAACACAGGGAAAGAGTATAAAGTAAAAAAATAATTTTTTTGTGTGTTTTATGTATCATGACAACCCGCTTTTTTTATGACCGTTTTCAGCATAAAGCGGGCTATCATGATAAGACAAGATTTATGATAATAAATTTATTTGTAATTTTCTCGATTTTCTAGCTTGTATATAAATTTCAAGTCTTGCGCGGTCTCTTTGAGTTTTTCGTTATGTTTCTCATCGAACATGGCAGAATTGAGTATATGAGTAAGGGTGCTATGAGCGCGTACAAATCCTCGATGTATCATCGCGCTTTTTTTCACTTTTTCTGGTTGGCTGCTGTTGTCCATGGCGTTGCAGTTTCCAACAAGTAACATGGTTGCTATTGCAAGCATATGTATGATCATAGTATTTTCTTTCTGTAAAATTATTATAATAAAAGATTTATTGTACAGAATAGGTGCCGTGCGTCAAGCTTTTGTTATATATCTTTTTCTATTTCTAATTCTGATTGAAAGCGTAAAGCTTGTTGTATCAGTTCTTCTTGGCGATCTTTAAGTTCTGGTTTTGTAGAAAAGTAGTGACTGAGTAATGTTGCAAGATCCATATCAACGTTGACTGTAGCGCGGCGTTGTCGTATTTCTGGTGGACGAATGGGAAAAACACCAACAAGATACATTGCCGATGAACACGCAATTTGTATAGCATGCATATCTACTTTGTCCTTTATTTCTTTTGGAATGTGATACACGATTTTTATAATTGCGTCTTTAATGGGATATTTTTTTAATTCGTTAATAATTTGCTCGGTATGATTAGGTTCTGATGAAAGCGTTACTTCAATTTGTATAAAGGGGCGTTGAGGGGTTTTGATAAACGCATAGGTTGTTTTTTGTTTGTCATGCACGGTTACATGGCAAAAGCCCTTTTCTTCTTTACGTTCACCAAAATCTATACGTTCAGGTGATCCAGAATAAACAACGGGTATGCCTCCATTGTTAAGATTTTGGTGACGATGCAAGTGTCCCAGCGCAACATAATCAAAGGGTTGTATTGCCAATTGTGATGGTAAAAAGAGGGGGTCTGTCCCATAAATTGCACGTTTTTCTGATCCAGAAAATATGCCAGAACTTACGGTTAAATGTCCTGCAAGGATTGCGGGCAGCGAAGGATCTAATTCGTGAGCAAGTTGTTTAATAATAGTACAAACTGATTTTGATATATATGCAGTTAATGCCTGTGCATCATCAAAGATGGCGCTATTAAGCGCAAGTGTTGTACGTGATGGCCAGGGTATGCCAACCAATTGTACTGGGCCATTTTTTGTTTGTATAACAAATGATGAGGGCTTTGCAATAACATAAAAGCCGTCTACGGGTAGTTGTCCAAAAATTTCTAATGCATGCGCTTTTCCAAAGCTGAGTGGATTGTCATGATTGCCAATAATAATAATGACTGGAATATGTGCCTGAAATAGTCTTAAAAAACATCGTAATAGGAGGCGTTGCTGCGTTGGGCTTGGATTAGCTGTTTTGTAAGCGTCGCCAGAAAAAAGGAAAAAATCAACGCGTTGTTCGATAGCATAATCTATACAAAAATTCAATGCCCGCTCGAAATCCAAAAGACGTGTATGTATGCCAGTTGCAGCATCTATTTTGCCATAATTTTCCATGCCAAAATGGATATCTGCTGTGTGAATAAAATTGATCATGATGTGTATTATTCTGTTGTGAAATCTGATGATGTTTGTGCAGCAGCAAATATTTTTTGATCGATTTGCGTATAATTTTCTTTTATTACTTGCCGCGCTCGACCAATGGCCAATGCATAAGCGGGAACATCTTCTGTTATTACTGAGCCTGCACCCGTGACAGCACTGTTACCTATCGTTATGGGCGCTATAAGCGCATTATTGCTTCCTATAAATGCATGATCTTTAATAATGGTAGGATGTTTTTTGAATCCGTCATAATTGCAGGTGATAGTTCCTGCCCCAATATTAACAGATGCTCCGAGTGTGCTGTCTCCTAAATAAGAGAGATGCTTTGCTTTGCTTGCTTGACCAATCATAGTTCTATTTGTTTCAACAAAATTACCAATACGCGCCTGACTGTCTACGATGCTTTTTTGAACGTGTGCATAAGGTCCAATATGAGCATCACCATTGATAATAGAATCAGATATAATAGTGTAAGGGTATACGGTGACATTTTCTGCAAGCGTTGAATTGTTAATATATGAATATGCGCCTATAGTGCAATTATTGCGTATTGTTGAATTTCCCAAAATATGAACGCCCGCTTCCAGTACTGCTCCGCTTTCTATTGATGCTTGAGTATCTATATAGAGTGCTTGCGGATCTCGACAATAAACGCCATTGCGCATCCAATGATCAATAATTTCTTGCTGCTTTATGCGAGTAACTGCGGCAAGTTCTTGCAATGTGTTAACTCCTTGAATTTTTTCATAGGGAGCCTCTAGCATTTCTACTCTTTCATTGTTTTGGGTCGCTATATGGATAAGATCGGTAATATAGAGTTCTGAGGTTATTGAATTTGGTACAAGCTTTTGTAGTGCGTCTTGTAAAAAAGCGCGCTGTATGCAATAAATTCCAGCGTTAATAGGATGATTAATGTTTTCGTGTTTATTATAATTGCGTGCTTCAATAATTGTTATGCAACCGTTATTGAGTACTACTCTTCCATAACCATGATCAAGTGATGGTGGGACATGTGATACGATAAAGCTAATAGTCGCTTGTTGCTCTTTGTGATGTTTGCATAATGTGGTTATTAATTCAGCGGTTATAAGCGGCATATCGCCATTAATAATAAGAATATGTTCAGATTCTAAGAGATGAAGTGCGCACAGAACGGCATGTCCTGTTCCTCGCTGTTCTATTTGTTCTTGATATGTAATAGAGTGTGACGTAGATTTTTTTATGATATCTTGAATTTCATTTTTTTTGTGTCCAATAATACATGTCACGGGAAGATTACATTCTAAAAGAACTTTTATGGGATAGTTAATAAGTTCTTGTCCACATATTGGGTAGGCTAATTTACTTTTTTCGGTTTTAAAGCGTGATGATTTCCCCGCCGCTAAAACAAGCGCTTGAAATTGATTCATGATAGGTATACCTTTTGTTTTTCCATTGAATAATAGTAGGATATTTAATGTTTTTTTACAAGTTTATACTTTTGCATTGCATATAATAATACAAATATTTTATTATTAAGATATGCGTATGTATATATTATTATTACATTTGTTTCTTGTAATATTTTTTTCAACGAAGGGCATGCACTATTCGTTGTCCAAGAATCTCATTAATGCAGTTAAAAGCCAAGCTGTTGACAGCGTGAGAAATTTTCTTATTCAGGGTGCTGATCCCAATTGTTGTGACGTGCAGGGGATTCCTGCATTGCATCATGCTGTATATAGGGGGAATCATGTTATAGCAAAATTGCTACATGATCATGGCGCATTAGTGCATGTCACTGCATCGCAAAAAAGAACAGCGCTCCACTGGCTGGCACATTCCGGGGGCTTTTTAGACCATGTTGAGGCGTATGAAAAATATAAAAAAACTTTATCTTTTTTGGTTGATGCACATATTAATCTGCAGGCGGTCGATGAATTTGGTAAAACAGCTTTGCATCTTGCAGCAGAGTATAATAATGCGTGGGTTACGCGCGAACTTGTTCAGTATTCAATTAATGTTAATTGCGTCGATGATAAAAAATATACACCTTTGCACTATGCTGCAAATGGTGGTTGGGCTCATATTGTAAAAATATTGCTCGATCATGGTTCAGACCCTGAAATGTTGTCGCTCGATGGATCAACAGCGCTTCAAATAGCAGATTTTTGTTGGTACGATGAGGTAGCGCAATTACTTAAAGACAGTAAAACGTTACAATACCAGCTTGCTATGCCACAACCGACATTGTTAAGAACACTGATACGTTTTTTATATTGCACGCATAACGGCGATTCTGTGAAAACAGCATTAGTGGTCGCTCGACAATTTAATCATGTCGAAGATCTTTCTATTCTTGAAAAAAATGACGAACATGCTCAGAATTATTCCCGTGCCTATCTTAAGGGATATTTAAAAAAAGAATGAACAAGAAATATCTTGTTCCATGAGAATTTTCTTTTCAAAAAAATCAAATCATTTATTCTGTATATATACCTTTACTGCATAATAGTAAACATGGAGAGATGGCTGAGTGGTCGAAAGCGGCTGCCTCGAAAGCAGTTATTCCAAGAAATTGGAATCGGGGGTTCGAATCCCCCTCTCTCCTCCACAAAAAAGGGACAGGCTAGGATACGTGTTTATGTTTAAAAAAATACTCTGTGTAATATGTCTTGCAATACATATGTCTTTTTGGTCTTTTCTCGATGCAATGATCGATAACAAATATCTGGATCAATATTTGTTGTATAGGCCTTTTGTTATATACAACGGCGGCAAGCATCATTTTGATATTCAACCTTTTGTTATGACGGCACATTCGGCTTCAGGCGATAATAAAGATGAATCACCCGAACTTTTTGAGATCAATGGAAAATATGATCAGATCAAAATTGATCAAGCATTACAGTCGTCTGGTCGAACAGATACAAGCTTGTTGCGGTCTGATTTTCGTAATAGTGTTAATGCTATTCCCTGGTTTATGAGAGGGCGCTTCGAAGCGTACGGAATTGGATTTAGGGGAGAATATATGATTACCGACGCATGGGGGATCGGTGGTGTGTTATATGCTATTCATGCAAGTTCTCGTATGGAAATGGTTCAAAATAAAGAGGCGCTCAAGGGTATTGTTCTTGGGGCTGGTGATGCACAAGAATTACTTGTATTGAATGAGCGCATGCATCAACTATTAGGTGTTACGCCGCCATTATGGAGTAAAACAGCTTTTGGTGATATTGATGCGTATATCGTTGGTAAAAAAATATATGATTATGCTTACAAATGTAAACACATCGAATTAGCGGTAAAAGCTGGGGTTCTTGTGCCAACAGCGCCTTCGCGCTCTATAAACAATCCGGCATCAATTCCCTTAGGCGGGAATGGGCATTGGGGTATGTACGGCATGCTTGATACATATTTTTTACTTAAAGAAGATTTTAGTTGTGGCTTTTTATTGCAACTGAGTAAGCGTTTTGCAAAAACATATTGCGATCGCGTGCCATCTGGCCAGGAGCCAACGATATATGGTGCCATTGTTGAGCAGATTCGTACAGATCCCGGTCTAACGGTTGGCTTTGCTCCTTACTTTACTTTTGAACGAGTACGAGATGGTCTGGGATTTGGTCTCGGTTATACGTTGGTTTCTCATAGTGGGGATCAGTTGCCGGAGGTTTTTAAGCATTCAAATAATATTTCTGTTAACACTGATATTGTGGAGCGTATTTCGTCATGGAAATCTGAGTATGTAACTTTGAGAGCTTTTTATGATTGTGCATTTGACTGTGAGCGCGCGGGAGCTTCTCCTGTGGTGTCATTTATGTGGGATATTCCCGTTAACTGGTTAATTGCACAGCGATCATATAAAACTCAGGGTATTGCATTTATTGTAGAATCACGTTTTTAATAAGGTATAAGTTAATGAGTATGAAAAATAGATTGATAAATTTTTTCCCAGCGCGTCGTTTATTTAGTTTTTTTTCCAACGATTTGGCAATTGATTTGGGTACGGCCAATACGGTTGTATATGTGCCATTGCGTGGCATTGTGCTTGATGAGCCATCGGTGGTCGCTGTTAAAGTGCATACTAACCAGGTTTTGGCGGCTGGTCGACGAGCAAAAGAAATGCTCGGCAAAACGCCAGAAAGTATTGTTGCCTGTCGTCCGATGCGAGATGGAGTTATTGCAAATTTTGAACTTACTGAAAGTATGTTGCGCTATTTTATTCGCGAAGTGCATGACAATCGTAGAACGCTTGTTCGCCCTCGTATGATTATAGGTGTGCCATCAGGTATCACTCAGGTTGAACGCAGAGCGGTAGAAGATTCTGCAAAACAAGCAGGCGCGCGTGAGGTTTATACTATTATGGAACCTATGGCCGCTGCAATTGGCGCGGGCTTGCCGGTGCATGATCCATCAGGCAGCATGATTGTTGATATTGGTGGTGGAACAACAGAAGTTGCGGTTATTTCGCTTAAAGATGTTGTTTTTTGCCGTTCAGTCAGAGTTGGTGGCGATGAAATGGATCGCGCTATCGTGCAGTACGTTAAGCGTAAATACAATTTATTAATTGGTGAACGTACGGCGGAAATGATTAAAATAGGAATCGGTACTGTTCTTGTGGAAGAACCGATTGAAAGTATGGAAGTTAAGGGACGCGATCTTGTGACCGGTGTGCCCAAGACTATTAAATTGACGAGTACAGAGGTTCACGAATCATTATTAGAAACGGTTTCGAGTATTGTTGATGTTATTCGTGTAGCATTAGAAAATACACCGCCAGAGCTTTCTTCTGATTTAGTTGATAAAGGTATTGTTATGGCAGGTGGTGGGTCGTTATTAAAGGGCCTCGATAAACTTATTTCCCGTGAAACGGGTCTTCCAGTGAGAATTGCCGACAATCCATTATTATGTGTTGTTAACGGTGCTGGAAAAGTGCTCGAAAATTTTGATTTCTTCAGAGATGCTCTTAAATAGGAAAATTATATGCAAGATGCGGTTGCAACGTTAGAACAGTTAAAAAAAATAGCACATGAATTTGCCGATGAGCGTGAGTGGCATCAATTTCATACGCCAAAAAATTTGAGCATGTGTTTGTCAGCAGAAGCTGCTGAGCTTATGGAATTATTTTTGTGGGTAGAGAGCAAAGATTCTTTGGCGCAGGTTGAAGACAAAAAAGAAGCAGTTGAGCATGAGCTTGCCGATGTTTTTTTGATACTGCTTCTTTTTTGCAATCGCACCGGCATTGATCTTGCAGCAGCTCTTGAACGTAAGATGGTATTGAATAGAAAAAAATATCCTGTTGAAAAAGTTAAAGGCAAATCTGCCAAGTATACCGAGTATGAGAACTCATAATGAAAAAAGATTATCGTCCCCAGGTTCCTCAGGCTCCCCGCGCTCATGGAATAGCTTTAAAAAAACAGTTTGGTCAGCACTTTTTGCGTGATCAACATGTTATTGATAACATGCTTGATCATGTTCAGATAACCAATCAAACATCAATTTTTGAAATTGGATGTGGGGATGGATTTTTAACAAAATTTTTACTCCAGACCCCCGTAAAACAATTATGGATCTTTGAAATAGATCATGATTGGGCTACGTATGTGCAAAAAGAGTATGCTGATCCACGTATGACGATATTTGAGGAAAATATTCTTGATGTTGATTTTGCTCGTTTTGAGCAAGATCAGCCTTGGACGTTGTGCGCTAATTTGCCGTATCAAATTACTATGCCTTTGCTAAATTTGTTACAAAAAAACAGATTGTTCTTGCGCGAAGGGGTTATTATGATACAAGAAGAAGTTGCGCAAAAGTTAACGCAAACGTCTGGTCGCGGATATGGCTTTATTAGTTTATATTTTCAGCATTATTTCGAGCTTAAGTTGCTTAATAAAATTCATCCTGATGCATTCTTTCCGCCACCAAAAGTATTTTCTCGGCTTGTTTATTTTAAGCCGAATCAAAATCCTGAATATATTGAGCGAGAAGAGCAGTTTTGGAAGTGGATAAAGTTGTGCTTTCATCAACCTCGTCGAACTCTTCGTAACAATTTGAGTCATACGCACTATGATTTGTCTCGCATTCCAGAAGCCATACTACAATTACGCGCCCAGCAAATGAGCAAGGCTGATCTTGTTAATGTTTGGAAATTATTAATTTAGAATTAATTTAGCGTGTTAAGTTTTCTAGCTTTTCATGCATGGTGTGTAGCAATTTTCTTTGTGTGTGTGCTGTATAAGCCGGATAGATTATGCTGGTTATGCCGCATAGTATAGTTATAGGCATGATCGGTGCACTAATGATTGAAGGTACTGTATCTTTTGGAAGCAGCCACATAGATACTCCCCCCAGTAATATAATATTTGTGCGTTGTTTTTTAAAGTATGACCACCATAGATCTATTGTTTTTTCTGGTTTATATTTTTCTCTGTTAAACCTATTTTTCACATCCTGTAATGCCGTTTTTTCGGCAACAGTTGGAGAATTAAGTATAAAGCCATTAAGGGTGCGTTGAGATTTATTTGAAATATGATACCAAGGCTCTATCTTTGCATGGGGAAAAAGTTCGTTGTTAAGATTGTTTACTCTCGGCTCACTATTTATCGAAGTCTTGTCAGAATCGTTTATTGTGCTCGTTATAGCGTTGCCCATTGCTGTATCAAGATTTTCAAAAGAATCATTTGTTTGTTCATAAGTTGGTGGAGTAAGTAAATATAATACAACAAGAACATCTATTGCTTCAAAAAAATTTATTGCTTGTGTTAATGATGGTATTGATAATAAAAAATAAACAATAATACGTTTTTTCATGATGTAATTATGATCCATAATATGTTTGTTAAAATACTATTTGACAGTCTATTGTAATACTGGTAGTTTTGCCAGCAATTGCGTGTACATCACGCATATCAAAATGTATTATTTACAAGGATGACTATGCGTTATAATTATATCAAAAAAATAAAATATATGTTTTTAATGACAATGTATTGCCCGGATTTTTTTCTTAAGATACATGCGATTAATGATAACATTGGGTAAGTTTGTGCAAAAAAAATATTATTTGTCTGAGTCAACGTATGTATTTTGTTGTTTCTTCTACTTATTTTTTTATGGCGACGTTTGCTATGCAATGACGCTGTCGAGTGAAGATCAACAATTGTCGGAAATTATAAAGGCAGTGGAAGTTGTGCGTGAGAATGGTCGGATTCTTGGGATTGATTGTGATGGCAGACTTTTTGCTTATCCGTGTCAGAATGCGCACGATTACACCCGGTTGGATATACGTCCAATTGAACAGGCTGTGCTTGGGTTGCTATCCCATCAAAAGAATTCCACATCTAATAATGATTTTTTTGGTTTTTCTCAAATGGTATGGAAAATAGGGCCATTGCCAGATAATCCTACAAAAACTAAAGACAATAAACAATGTAGGTGGCGCGATATAAATGGGATGCTATGTAATAATAACTTATTTAGCAAGGACGCATCTTTGCAAGATTGGAATCAGGCAAGGGTGTTAATGCACGATGAAAAAGGATACTTAGTTTTGATGGAACTGTTTAAATTGTTGATAGATGCGGTGATAGACGGATGTCGTTACAAAATTGAGGAAGATTGGAAAATTACGCTTGCTCGATGCTTTTTTTTGGTTAAAAAATATGGTTTTGCTCATCAGGCAAAAAAGCATTGCCTTGAGCAAAATATATTACTTCGCGCGGCAGAACATGGCTGCTTTACAGTATTAAAGCTTGTTATAGATGAAAAGATGTATGACCGGAAATTTTTAGATCAAGCATTATATGAGCTCTTGCTCAATAATCATGGGTATGATACCAGCGTATGTAGAAAGAGTATTGCTATTTTAAGAGATGCGGGTGCTGATCATATTGCAGTGTTAGATCGTTTTAAACGCTATGATTATGAATATTCTAGTTTTGATAGAGCGGGCCGCTTTGCTTTTAATTATTGGTTAGAATCTTGTACATACGATCCTAATGAGTGGTTTTATAAAGATGCACATGGTGTTGAAAGATTTAAGCTATCAAATAACGTAATGACAGCAGAAAATGCCGCAGCTGTTTTTAGGCATCCGAATAGAAGAATACCGCAGGATCATGCGTTTGATGAAATTGAATATTTTAAAGAGAGAATAACGAGCGTTGTATCTATTTTTGATGTCCCTGGCTATGATGCTGGTGCTATGATCCCTTATCGAAAAGACATTTATGATTATGCAGTTCGTGCGTATATACTGGCCTTGGAAGCTCAAAAATATGGTAATTATAATGCCTTGAGGCGATATATTATAAATAAGAAATGTGAAGTTGATGGTCTGATTGAATCGCTTACAACAAGGCAAGCGCATTTGTTGGAGCCATCGGCGCAAGCTACTATCATTTCGCGCGATAGTTTGTTTGATAAGTGTTTTGTTTTTAACATAGGCGCATCAGAATTTAAAAAACATAAGTTGGCAGAATTCAAATCATATACGTTATTACAGCAGCGGGATAAGCGCCGCCTGGGTTTGTTGATGTTAGTTTAAGTATGTATATATGAGTTTTTTGCAGCATGAATAAGATTTTTATTTTACTGGTTTTATTTTTTTATGGCGACGTTTGCTATGCAATGACGCTGTCGACTGAAGATCAGCAATTGTCAAAAATTATAAAAAATATAGAAGTAAAAAGCGAAGAGGGTTGTAGCCGTGGGATTGCTTATGATGGACGCCATATTTATTGGGATTATCATCCTGGTGAATGGGTAGGAACGGCGACAGGACAAATTGGTGGTATGGAGCGATGGGTGGGAAACCTTGATATCCGCCCTATTGAAAGAGCCGTGCTTAATTTACGGCAAGAACCAAGAGAAAATAATTCTTACTATTCTTACTCATATGATGAGTCGCGCTATAGCAAGAAAAAATATAAGTTTGTTTTTCCATACATTGCATGGAATGGTGATGTAAAAATGCCCCGCCATTTGTGCGCGAGTATCACAAGGCGCACAAATCATCCAAAATCTGATTGTAAAGTTATTATTGAAGATAATAAAATGAAGCTCGGCGACATAAAAATGTTGCTTGATTATCTTATATTTGATCCAGCGGCTATGCAGTTAACGTATGATGGCAAAAGAATAAACCATGCCGTAAGGCAGGAATTAATTAGTAAGTATATCCCCATTGAGAATAAAATTGAATATACTTCATATATGCAATCTACGGATTTTTTTAAAAAAAATTTTTATGATTTAAAAAAATGCAATTATTCTATGGAGGAATTAAAAATATTAATTGAACAAGGCTTAAATTTGCACGCGGATATGACAGTTATTTTACGTTTATTTGTTTTAAATAATGATATGTTGTTTTCTCAGGATAAAAACTGTAGCTCTGGTGAGTATGAGCTCGCTGAGTGGCTTTTACATGAAAAGAATGGGCGTGATTATTTGAGTATTTTGCTTGCACAATCTGCTGAAGATATTTTTAAGAAAAAAAAATATTGTGGCAAAGATTGCTTTCAGGATTCTGGTAATTGTACGCTTGTTGATAATGACTTTAATGGAGACTTTAGTCTTTGGGATTGCGATGAAGCGGTATCTGTTTTTACAAGATGTTTTGCTTTGGCGGAAAAGTATAATGTTGTTGCTGATGCCCAACAATATATGGGTAATAGTATAAAGCTTGCAGTTAAAAATGGTTATATAGACTTGCTGCAGTTTTTTATAGATAAAAAATTATGTACGCAGGATTCATTAAATGAGGCATTGTTCTCGGCACAAACTTCTTACCACGTGCCTCTTAAAAAAGTTTTGAATGTTATTAAAGCATTGAAAGGCGCTGGAGCAAATAACTTTACCGAAGCGCTGAGGAAGGTTGAAAAAAGTTTTGATCTTGTTCCCTGCTTATTAGAATATGGCGCCGATCCAAATGTTTTATTTTATAGAGATGAAAAAGGCATTAAAAAGCTTAAGCTTCCTACGTATCGTTACTCTGTTATAACAAAATCTTTACAAGCGTTATTACTGAGCCCCAAGAGAATAATAGATAATGATGAACCTTCTGATACTGAGTATCTAAAGGCTGAGGTGCATACTATTAATTCAATTTTTGATAAAAAGAAGAAAGTTCAAAAAGATCTTTATAATTACGCAATACATGTATACGGCTTAGCATTTGAAGCTCAAAAGACTGGCAAATATGATCAGTTGAAATGGTATATTTTACAAAAACATCAATCTGAGCGAGTTGATCTATGGCGTATATGGTGGCAAATTATAACAACCTCTTATGCTGCATTAAAAAATGAACCTGCTGCGCTACCTGTTAAAAGAAAGAATCTTGCTACTTTTAAGATAGGGCAAAAAGAATTTAATTTTAATCAATTGGCTCAATTTCAGCGTGTACGTTATTGAGGCTTTCATAAGCCAATTGAACGGCGTTGTGCATATGTTCTTTTTGTAGTTCAGCGGTGTAGTTTGATGGTCTGTGTTGTCTGGCAGTGGCTCTCAATTCATCGATAAAATTGTCCGAAAAACAGTGTATTTCTTGTTTTTTAAAAACATGTCTTGTGCGTAAAAACGTTTTTCCCGTATGCGGGTGTAGCTCGAGTACAAGGTTTTTTTCTTGAGGATGAGTGGTTGTGATTACTTGTAGTAGGGCTGGTGTCAAGCAGGCAATAGGCAATGGATGCAGCGGAAAATGTTTTCTGTACGATGATTTTTTATGTTCTGGCCAGCCGAAAAACCATAATTCGCTATGCCCAGGGGAGCGATTTATCTGTACTTTTTTTTCTGTGCTGTAGCGTGGGTAGGTATAACATTGTATTTCGATTTGAACGAGATGATCAGGTAAGGTATAGCGCGAGCAGGTATAAAAACGGCGTTGTGAAAAAAAACGTTTAAAAGAAAAAAAATCCATTCTTTGAACACGGTCATGGCGTGAATAAATATGGTATATTTTTTTGAATAATTGATGGCAAATAAGATAGTCGGTTTCTTTTTGTACCGGGACGCCGAGCAAAATCATTTCATCAATAATAAACGTTTCGTGAGGAAATTCTGTGTCTCTGAGTGCTCCTAAATAAAGAGCGGCATTGCCTCCGTGGCTATAACAGACGAGCCTGATTTTTGGTGTAGAGCTTTTTGTCGCGTATTGTTGTAAGAGAGTTGCAATGCTTGTATGTAAATCTCGCGCTGAGTCATATCGTACGCCGGGGCTAATAAGCCCTGACCAGCCAAAAGTATAGTAAGTGTTTTTTTCTTTTTTTGCAGAGTCAGTAACCCTATCAAAGAGGCGTGCGCATAATGACGCAGCATTTCCGGGTGTATTGTCGAATATGTTTATGGGATGAAGCCCTCGATGTTGAATCGGCTGATTTTTATAGAAAATTGGATCATCTCTGATGAGTTCTACGGTTTTTTTGTAAGCACTGTTTGATATATCATTTTGTAAGAGTTTTATAATGGTGCTGAGGGCGAGATTTGCTCTGAGGCCAATGGTCCCGTGTATAAAAATAGTGATCCATTCTTCTTCAGAGAATAAAAGTGATGTGCTCATGCAGATGATGATAAGAATAGATATGACACGTATACGCATAGTAGCCCCTTTACAATGCTTCGTTATAGTTAGTATATCGCGCGCTCATTGAAAGGGTGAAGAGAATTGTTTTAAAATAATTTTTGATGGGTTGCGATATGCAAAAATTGGTATAAAAAAGGGAAAAAATATGGAATGGTTAAAACGACTATTATCAACAATTCGTTTGGGGCTGCATTTTTTTAGGGTCGGTTTTCAGGTTATGTATGGCGCTTGGAAAATTACGCGATTGCCGCAGCCAGTAGTGAGTATTTTTGGTGGGCATTTATTATCAAAAGAAAGTATATTTATTGAGCAAGCTCACAAAATTGCCAGCATTCTTGTTGAACATAAAATTTCTGTTATTACGGGTGGTGGGCAAGGGATTATGGAGGCCGCAAATTCTGGGGCAGCGCACCAACGTGATAAACGTATACGCTCAATGGGTATTGGGGTTGCCGGGCTTCCTGGTGAAAAATGGCTTAATCGTTATGTTAAAGAGTCTATTATTTTGGATTATTTTTTTGCTCGTAAATACTTATTAACCGAATATTCTATGGGATTTGTTATCTTCCCTGGTGGTCTTGGCACAATGGATGAGTTGTCCGATTTAATGAATCTCGTTGAAACTAAAAAGCGATCGCCGGCGCCCGTTATTTTGTTTGGAAAAGAACACTGGACTTTGTATATTGATTGGATTGAGCATGCAACTAAAGAAGGTTTAATTGAAGAATCTGGTGCAAAAAAATCTTTAATACTTACTGATGATGTTGATCATGCAATTGCCGTGCTTGTTGCTTATTGCGCAGAGTGCGTAAAAGATTAATTTCGTTTAAAAAAAAGATTGTTATTTTTAATATGATATACTTATATATCGTTATTTGTAACTTTTTTAAGGATATATATGAAAAAAATAATAGCATTTTCTTTAATGTGTTCATTTGGTATTCGGGCTATGAAAGAAAGTCCTCGAAAGCCTTTGGAGCGATTATCAGCGCGAGGCCCGATGTTTATCAATCATAAGTATTCTTTTGCAGAAGGCTCAAAAACGCCTCATGTTTATCATGCTTATCAACCTGATTATGTTCATTTGCAACTTGTTCCAACTGTTATTGTAAGAAATGTACTCACTGTTATTAATGATATTGATAATATGCGCGAAGAGGTTAAAAAAGGGAGTCGTATTGTTGAGCAGCAGCCAGCTCATGCTAGTCTTGCAAGAGCTTATTTTTTTGTTTCTCTTATGGATCGACAATATGTTTTTACTGAAGGCAAAGAGCGAGATCTACTTGCGTCAAAAAATTTGCTTGATTCTAAAAAACGTAGAGTTAAACGAGAAATTGCTAAAGCATTTAAAATTTTAGGAAAATTGTGATAAAAAAATACACGAAAACATTAGTAGCATTTTCTTGGTTATGCATTTCAGGCGCGTGCGCCGTGGAGCAAACATTTGTGTCGATTATCGTTCCTGTTAAAGGGCCTATGTTTTCTCATTGCACATATTCTTTTATTGAGCCTGAATGTGTAGTGAGGTTTTCTTCGTATCAGCATCCAGAAGAAATAGCGCGAAAAACATTGAAGGTGCTTAATGAAATACATTCCATAAGGACCATTGCTATTGATGGTTCTGAAAAAACACCACTGTATGCAAAGTTGGCACTAGAATATTTTTATTTATCGGTTTCAAGCCATAATTATGCCTGCAGAAAAGAAGGGGCTGCGCGGAAGTTGCTTGATGAAAAGCGCTTACTTGATAATGAAGGTAAAGTTAAGCAAGAAATTGTTAATGCTTTTAAAATATTTAAGTTGTCGTTCGATTTTCCAAAAACAAATAAGTAATTTTTTATTAATTAGGATATTTTAAATGAAAAAAATAATAATTTTTTCTTTGCTCTGCTCGTTTGGTGTTCGGGCTATGAACGAAAGTCCTCGAAAGCCTTTGGAGCGATTGCCGGCACGAGGCCCGATGTTTATCAATCATAGGTATTCTTTTGCAGAAGGCTCAAAAACGCCTCATGTCTATCATGCTTATCAACCTGATTATGTTCATTTAATTAAAATGTGTCATGAGGCCAGACAGTATGATTTGCGCGTGGCTTTGGCTAAGAAAACGCAGTATAAGAAAATAGCCGATGATGCAAAATCTTTGCTTGATAATCTTAAGTTAGAAATTAATAATAAAAATAATTCTCCAATGATGATAAGTAGAGCTCAAGCCACTCTTTCTGAGTTTATTAAATCATGTGAAGATAGAACGTATAGTTGTACAAATAAAAGAGCCATTGCTATTTTTGATAGCTTTAAAATGCTTGATTCTAAAAATAAAATCAAAAAAGAAGTTGTTCAGGCGTTGCAGAAGGCTGGACTCATGCCGAAACAACGAGCTACTAACTAGTTAGTCGGTAGCGGTTTGGATTACATATCCCAGTTTGTGTAAACTTGCGCGGCGTAAAGCCATAAAATTTGAGGCGTTTGCCGGTTACTGAATCGGCAAATGCCTTTTTTGCAAAATATAGGGAGGCTTGCGTATTGAGGCATGTTTTGGCAGGCTAAAAGGGTTTATGTAAAAAGATAAAAAATAGGTAGTAGTGGTGGGTGTTTATGAATTTCAAAAAAATACTGTTTTTAAGTTGCAATCTAGTTCTTATGTGTCCCCTTTTGCAGGCATATGAATTGCCCTATGTGAATCTAGGCCTGGATTCTTTTCTCAGCGGCGGGCCAGTTCGCCCAAAGCCTGGTTGGTATGTCGAGCAATATTTAGAATATTATGACGCTCATAAATTTGTGGATGCTTGTGGTGGGTTATTGGGCGGGGTTCCATCGCCTCGTTTTAAAGTATGGGTGGGGATTACTGAGCTTATTTATGAACCAAATTGGGATGTTTTGGGTGGGAAATTTGGGTTTGATAGTTATATTCCCTATTTCTTTTCTTCAACCGTCAGCAAAAATACGTTGGATATTCACGATAGTGGTAGAGGTTTTGGAGATCTGGGGCTTGGAATGTATATTCAGTGGAATCCCATTATGTTTCGTGGGCGGCCCATATTGCAAAATAGATTAGAATTTTTTGCGTCGTTTCCGACGGGAAAAGTGTTTGGTTCTGTTAATACGCTTAATCCGGGCAATAATTTGTTTTTTATAGATCCCTACTGGTCGGCTACTTTGTTTCTTGCGGATAAATGGACCCTGTCTTGGTATCTTTTTTATCTTATATGTGGCAAAAATAGAACGACTCATAGAAAACCAGGTCATACCATGCATACCAATTATAGTTTGGCGTATGAACCCATACAAAATTTGTATATAGGTATTAACGGCTATTTTCTTCAGCAATTACAAGATACGTCTCTGTGTGGAAAAAAAATACCGAGTAGTAAAGAGCGAATATTTGGAATAGGTCCTGGTGGCTTGTATCAATTCCCTCATGATATGTATCTGTTTATTCATTTTTATGTTGAACGTTTTGCAAGAAACAGAACTGAAGGCGTGAGCTTTATTACACGCTTTGAAAAAATATTTTGATTTTTAAAAGTGTTTAACAAATCTAAAAACTCCTTTGGTTCCTTTGGCTCGATTTTTTACTTTGCTTTCAAAATATAAATTCCAAAAGAAAAAAAGATCTTTGTTGGCAACATATAATGCGCCGGGTCCGGCAGCAAATACGCGCTCGCGACTTTGTGGAACAGTAATGCCATTTTGTTTGTCATCATTGAGTTGTTGTAAATAATAACCATTTAATCCGATCCATAGATTTTTAACGATCTGATACTCGGTAGTATAATTTAAATGTATAGCATCGCCGCCTTGCACGCAGGTTTTTTTATTAAGCCCATTCCAAAGATAATGAAGTCGCCATGATGCAGCCCAATTTTCGGTAAAAAATAATGTTCCGGCCCAATAGGGATTAACAAAGATAAATCCATTGCCCGGGTTGATACTTTTTTGCCAACAATTTTTGCCGATAGGAAATGATGCAGCAAATTCTAATCGATGTACCAATACCGTTCTATTATTATGCTTAATTGGGTTAAATTGTATAAAAAGCCCAAGATAAAGATCGCCAAATCCTCGCCCGCTGTCTGTTTTTCCAAGATTGTTTTTTGATATATGTGAGTATGCAACTGCAGGCAATATGATATCTATGCCGGGTTGCCCCTGTAAAATATTCGCATCAAATTGATAGATTATTTGAGTATTAATAAATACTTTATTGATCTTTGGCGATGGTATGCCGTTCAATAATTTACCGCAATTATCTAAAATTTTATGAGCATTATAATAAATAAAATATTCTTCCCAATATAAGCCGGGATTTGGTCGTATAGGCCCGCCATCAAGAAAGCTTGTTGATCCCAAATTAAGTAATGGTTCTCGATTGCTGTGCAGGGGCCATATGCATGCGGCTAAGATGATATAAAAAATTAAAAAATGGTTAAAAATCTTCATATCTGTAGAGTATCGCATATGACTATTGCTTGACAATATATTGCTGATGTTATCAATATATTTTCAAAAGGGGATAGCGATGCAGCCTACATTTATCAAACCAATGCTTGCAACACTCACCGATGATTATTTTTCTCGTAATGATTGGTTATATGAACCTAAATTTGATGGCGAGCGTTGTCTTGCTTTTAAAAAAAATGGCAAAGTTCGGCTGTGTTCTCGTAATAATAAAAATATGAATCTTACGTATCCAGAGCTCGTTACAGCGCTTGAAAAACAGCATGCGGATAATTTTATTATTGATGGAGAAATTGTGAGTCTTAATGCAGCAGGAGTTTCTGATTTTCAGTTACTCCAGGGCAGAATTAATGTACATGAATTAGAAAAAATTAAGATAAAACAGCAAGAAGTTGTCATTGCTTATTGTATTTTTGATCTGATGTATGTTGATGGACATTCTATCTGCACCATGCCACTGCATGCTCGTAAAAAAATACTTAAAAAGCTTTTTACGTATAATAAAATTTTGGTATATACAGAGCATACAGTTGGTGGTGGCGTAGCTTTTTTTAAAAAAGCCTGCGCGCTTCATTGGGAGGGGATTATTGCAAAGCGTGCTGATAGTAGGTATGTTACTGCGCGTTCTCGCGACTGGCTTAAATTTAAATGCAGTATGGAGCAAGAGCTTGTTATTGTTGGATATACCAAACCAAAAGGCGCGCGAAAATACTTTGGCGCATTATTGGTTGGTTATTATCAAAAAAATATTTTAGTGTATGCAGGAAAAGTTGGTACCGGTTACAGTCAAGAAGTATTAGAAATGTTGGGAAAAAAATTGCATAAGCTCGAAGTAAAAACATGCCCGCTGGCGCAGTTTGATGAATCAGAAAAAGATGTGCATTGGGTGCGTCCGGTGCTTGTTGCAGAATTTAAATTTGCGCAATGGACTTCTGGCGGCAAGCTCCGCGTTGGTCGATACAAAGGCCTTCGTGACGATAAAGCCGCCAAAGATGTGGTCAAAGAGACGTCACAACCCATTGGCCCCGTTAAAAAATAATCAATATTTTAAATACCCCCATGAAGATTATCATAGGGGTATAAAGAAAATGTCCTAATTTGTACCGCTATCTTTCTTTTCACGAGTATCATTTATCTTGAAATAATAGAATATATCTTCATTATATTTATTTCTAAATATATTAAGTTGTTCTATGTTTTCAAATTCATATCTCTTAAAGATACCAATGAGATTCTCTAAATCATCTCGCTTTATCCTCTTTGATTTAATAGTTAAATAATACGCATCAATACTAGTAACACAAGTTAGTAATGATATCCATTCAAATAGGAAATGTTCATCATTGATATGATAAAATCCCTGCGGAAATATTTTTATTTCTAATGGCTTTCTCTTACTCATATTTACCACCCGCCTCTGTGTCTTCTTTGGAAATATCGCTATTTGCACCGCTGTCTTTCTCTATTCGCGTATCAGTAATACCGTGGCGATCGAAAATACATTCTGTGTATTCATTTCTAAACACATTAAGTTGTTCTATATCCTCAAAATTATATCTTCTAAAAATACCTGTTAAATTCCATAAATCCTCCCTAGATATTCTTTTAGATCTAATAGTAAGATAATATGCCTCAATTTTTTTCACACATTTAATTTTAGCTATCCACTCGAACAAGGCATGCTCATCATTAACATGCCAAAATATTTGTGGAGCTATTTTTATTTCTAATGGCTTTCTCTTACTCATAATTACCACCCGCCTCTGTGTTTTCTTTCCCAATATCGCTATTTACACCACTGTCTTTCTTTATTCGATTGTCAGGAATTCTTCTCAGGTCGAAAATATCCTCATTATATTTATTTCTAAATACATTAAGTTGTTCTATGTTCCTAAAATTATATCTCTTAAAAATACCTATTATATTTCTTAAATCATCTCTAGATATCCTCTTAGATCTAATGGATAGATAATAAGATTCAACTTTAGTTATACATTTAATTTTTGATATCCATTCAAATAATAGATGCTCATCATTAACATGCCAAAATATTTGTGGCGCTATCATTATTTCTAATGGTTTTCGCTTACTCATATTTACCATCCACCTCTGTGTTTTCTTTCCCAATCTCTAATAGCTTGGTCCCATTTTTCTTCTTTTGTTGGTTGATAAGGCGTTGAAGGCACGTACCACTTAAGATTAAGGTGTAATAAATATATGGAGGCGATTCTAATAAAAATAATAGCCCCACGCAATCGCCTTTATATATCTTCGCACATATCTAAAAGCCAGATTGGATGAATCTCTTCTTTAAAAACTTTTTGATAATTTTTTACAAATGCCTGAAAATCCGCGCGTGCTTCTTGTACTTTTTCTGGACTTTTCTGCATGTCAGTTTTGGGCATATGGTGTATAAAGTGACCAAAATATTTATTGCAAAATTCTGCATATTCATGGGTAAACAAGATAAATGTATGCCACAGATTATCAACATGTTTGCTATACATCCCCATCCCCACATCACCCTTAGTCTTAACTCCAGAAAGACTCAGATATCGTTTTAGTTCTTTCTCAAGAATAATCATATCTTCATCGGTATACTTATGATCTTTTTTACACCGCGCAATTATGTCAGTCATAGGATATGCCATAATATTGTGCATCACCGCCTCACTATCTATTGCCTGCTTAGATGCATGGCTATAAAAATAAGCAAGTGCTAATAACATACATGCAGTAAAAAATAATATTTTTTTGATCATGATATCACAAACCTCACTAACTAAAAACTTCACGGCTGGAATAAGGTCCAGCCGTGAAAACAAAAATATTTACGTTTTTACACAACTCCACAAAGTACTTGGCAAGTTTTACATGGACAAGTACAACTAATGAACTCGCAGTCCGACTTCACGTCTAAGGTCCCCGATGCAATCTTATTAGCATGTTTGGCGAGTTTTTCTGTCACTAATCCGTAGGCTTGCGATACTGAAGCACCAAGTAAAATTAGAATAATTAACGATATTTTCATATATAACTCCTCGATAGTTAGGATTGGCGAGAGCGCCCCTTGTATTAAAAAAATAATTTGTATATTTTACCTTGAGAAGATAAAGTACATGAAGTATGTATTTTATAAAAGCAGGAGAGTTTATGAAAAAAATATTCTTATTATTATGTCCATTGACATTGTTGTGCATGGAAGAAGGGTTAAGTCTCATAACTGATGCGCCTCTAAAAACGTTGAGAAACTCGATTATAAGGAGTGATAGCCGCGCGGTTGAAGCTATCTTGTGCCAGAGTACCAGTGAAACTAAGAATGCTTATAGGCAAGAATTTGTTAAGCGATTAGCACTAGAAAAATATAACCTTATCGAATTAGCCCAAAATGTGTATAAAGTCCGGCAGTCGAACAATAATGCACAGGTGTTGTGGCTAGGGCCTGTGCTTTTGAAAGGTATCCTTGATGGTCTTTATTGTGTCGGTCAGTTTACAGGAGATGAGAGTGCTACTAGTTTTCCCGTCAATTCAAAAATATACAGTGTTACCAATATCGTATTTGACATGGGTGTCTTATGTAAGTTGGGGCATGTATTGTACAAGGCTCCGGGTAATCTAAGAAACGCAGAGCGTATTATGGATATATTGCAAAAAAATATAAGCAACTAATATTCTTTTTCGAGAATAGTAAAATAATGGGCGAATTTAAAAAGTTTGCCCCTTTTTTGTTGATTTTCTTCTATAATAATATTTTGTTGTAGAAAATCTTTTATAATGGCGTTGGCTGTGTTGTATGAAAGATGAAGTTGTTGTGCTAATTCGCTGATGTTGATAATGGGAAAATTGAACAAAACTGATAGAGCGCGTAATTTTTTTTCATCAGTCATATTGCTAGTAAGGTCGTTCCAGAGAGATTCAATTTCTTGCGCGCGTTGGTAGGCGTCGATGGAACTATCTTTAATAGCTTTTAAATAAAATATAATCCAATTTTCAAAATCACCATCAGTTCTCACTTTATCGAGATGATGATAATACTCAAGATGATGTTTTTTAAAATAATATGATGGGTAGAGAATTGGTTTTGATAATAAATTGCTATCTACTAACATAAGTACAATTAATAATCTGCCTATGCGGCCATTGCCATCCAAGAATGGGTGAATGGTTTCAAATTGTACATGTGCAAGCCCAGCTTTGATAAGCGGTGGTAGAGTTTCATCGGTATTTATATAGTATTCAAGATCGGATAACAGTTGCGGTATGTACTGTGTTGGCGGTGGTACGAGGTTGCCAACTTTGACCGCTTGTTTTCTATAATTCCCCGGATTTGCTTTATCACCTTCTCCAAGATTCATTAATACATAATGTGTGTTAAGAATGATTCGGGAACTAACGGGTAGCCCTTGATTTATCATCTCGAGCGCTGCATATAATGCTTCGGTATAATTCATTACCAGTTGCGTGTTTTTATTCGGTTTTGATTCCAGAATATGTTGTGTAAAAACATCAATCAATGTTGTTTGAATGCCTTCAATAGAAGATGAAAGCAGCGCTTCTTTAATAATATAGGCTTTTATAAAACGCTGTTGATTGGGCAATCTATGCGCCATTTCGTTAAGTTTGCCAAGTTGAAGCATCGCTTCGCCATACAGTGCAGCTATTTCCGCCGACATAATAAACGGTGGATTTTGTGGCGGTAGCGCCTCTGGGATAAAATACTTTATAGCTCCAAGTTGTTCATATTTGCCAGTAATACGCATGCAATGGCCCTCGTTATTTCAAAAAAACACGGTTTACTGAAATAACGATATAGCTTTTTAATTCTTATTTCAATAAAATACCTTAAATTGAAATAGCAATTCACAAAATATTAATTTTGAGTGTCTAGAGAATTTATTTTTTATTGTATATAATCTACGTATATAAAAAGTTTATTACTATACAAATGCAGGACATTATTATGATAGCACGGGCACGACGCTGGTATGACAATCAAAATCAACTTATTCAAACGGGTATTTTATTAATTACGATTTTTATAATACGCACATTCGTTTTTGGATTATACCAAGTGCCGAGTGGTTCTATGGAAACGACCATGCTTGTTGGGGAGCGTTTTATAGCGGATAAATTTACTCCGCTCTTTAAAACAATTAAGCGTGGTGAGATAATATCTTTTAATGATCCAAATTATGCTTATTCTGATAATAGAATTATTAATCTGTGGCAACATTATGTATGGGGGCCAAGCAACTGGACCAAACGTGTTATCGGTATCCCCGGCGACCATATTCAGGGTGTTATTGAAGAAGGTAAACCGGTTGTTTATCTTAATGGAAAAAAATTGGATGAACCGTATCTTAATAAATATCCAATAATAGCTCTGTGGACATCAAAACTTCATTTTACTCATGGTTATTGGATTGGAGAAAATTCACCAGTCCATCGTTCTTACGATCCAGCAAAGCCATACAATGAACAACCATTTTATCAGATTAATCCTCACTATATTGTTAATCATCCGCAAATTGCCCAAATCTTATATCCTCAAACACCAGGTCCTCAGGAGAATGATGTTTTTGATGTAACACTCCGTAATAATGAATATTGGGTTATGGGCGACAATAGATTAGGCAGTTGGGATTCTCGTGGTTGGGGCAAACTTAATGGCAATCTTATTCATGGTAAAATTGTTTTTCGTATTTTTTCGTTTGATACTCCCGTATCACCGGTAGATAGTTTTCTTCCATGGACGGATTGGATTCTGATTGATCTTGTGCTTCATCCGATTGAATGGATTAAGAGAATTCGATGGTCACGTTGCCTTCAATTTGTTGCTTAAAGATACACTTTGATATCAATGTTGAGCTTGTGAAGTTGAATAAGTTGATCAGCATCGATGGTAATTTTTGATCGAGTTGCAATTTTGTAGAGTTTATCCCGCTCCTGAAAAACAATTTCCAGTGGAATTTTACCAGCAATAAACATAGTTTTTAGCGTTTTAATGCTTGCTTCATCAAAATATTCTGGCAGGCGACACGTTATTTTTGAGATGGTTGGCCAATTTTGCAGAACTTGTGTCAGAGGCATGCATTCATGCGCCTTTATTTTGCATACGGTTGATGTCGCCGTATCAACGATCCCCTTTACGACATAAATGGTATGGTCGTTAAAATAATGTTCAATGCGGGTAAGTAATTTAGGGAAAATGATAATTTCTGCCTTGCTTTTAAAATCCTCTAGTGTAGCAAAGGCCATTTTGTCACCTTTTTTGGTCGTTATAATTTTATAGTTTTTTAACAGTCCGCATCCAAGAACAAGCATGTCTTTTTTTTGGATGGAACTTGCAAAACTTTCTATGTTAAACCAGGAAAAGAACTGCTTATATTGATCAAGCGGCTGAGCGCTCATGTATATTCCTAAGACTTCATGCTCTTTTTCAAGTTTTATGGTATCAGTCCACTCGGCAAGTTGGGCAAAAGTAAAGAGCTCCTGCATTGGCTCTTTTGAATTATGGTTGGTATCAAACAGACCAAGTTGCCCCGTTAATGCAGCCTTCTTTTTTTCAAGCGCTCTATCAATAATTTTTGATAGATCTTCATGTTTTTGGGCGCGATTGCCGGGTAAGGTGTCAAATGATCCACTGCAAATAAGACTTTCTAGCACGCGTTTGTTGCAGGTGCGCAAATCAATGCGGCTGCAAAAATCTAACATATCAATAAACGGTCCATGTTGTGTTCTATTTTCTATAATGCTATCAAGCGCAGCCAAGCCAACGTTTTTTATGCCCTGCAAGCCAAATCTTATTTTATTATCCCGCACCGAAAACAATATCTGTGAATGATTAATGTCTGGGGGAAGTATCGCAATATCAAGTGATTGCGCTTCTTGTATGTAAAATGCCATTTTTTCGCTATCATGGGACTCTAATGATATAAGACATGCCATAAATTCTGCTGGATAATGTGCTTTCAGGTAGGCAGTTTGATAGGCAATGAGGGCATAAGCGGCAGAGTGTGATTTGTTAAAACCATATCCGGCAAAATATGCCATAAGTTCAAAAAGTTCCGCTGCTTTTTTTTCGTTAAAATTATGTTGAATCGCTCTTCCAACAAAAAGTGTTTTTTGTTGTGCCATTTCATCGGCTTTTTTCTTGCCCATTGCTCGTCGTAAAAGGTCCGCTTCTCCTAATGTATAAAAAGCAATGGTTGATGCAATTTTCATCACCTGCTCTTGGTATACAATTACCCCATACGTTTCTTTAAGGATGGGTTCAAGTTCTGGGAAGAGATATACAATCTCTTGACGGCCATGTTTTCTTTCGATGAAATCATCGACCATGCCAGATCCAAGTGGTCCTGGTCGATAGAGTGCGTTTACCGCAATAATATCTTCAAACACTGTTGGTTTAAGCCGTTGCAAAACATCTTTGATCCCCTCTGATTCTAATTGAAATACGCCGGAGGTAATGCCACGCGCAAGAAGAGTAAATGTTGCAGGATCTTCTAATGAAATTTTTTGTACATCTATTTCGATACCATGCAAGTCATGAATGAGATTAACAGCCCGCTGTATGAGTGTTAAGTTTTTCAGCCCAAGAAAGTCCATTTTTAAAAAACCCAAACTTTCTAGTTCCGTCATTGCATATTGGGTAACAAGATCATGTGTCTTTGGCGGAACATACACAGGAAGTACATCGCTAATAGGTTCAGGTGAAATAACAATCCCAGCAGCATGTTTTGACGCATGTCGCGTGAGTCCTTCAAGCCGAATTGCTATATCAAAAAGATGCGCAATTTGAGGTGAATTACTTCGTAATTCTTGTAATTTCTGTTCCTGTTCGAGTGCATCTTTTAAGGTTATTTTGAGTTGTTCAGGAATTAAGTCTGTTAACATATTAGAATCTTCAAATGAAAATCCTAGTACTCGAGCCACGTCTTTAATAACACCTTTTGCCATCATGGTACCAAAGGTGATAATTTGACACACTTTGTCATGACCGTATTTATCACGAACATATTGAATAACTCGGTCTCTGCCTTCTATGCAAAAATCTATATCTATGTCAGGCATAGAAACTCGCTCGGGATTTAAAAAACGTTCGAAAAGTAGATTATATTTTAATGGATCAATATCTGTAATTTGTAGCGCCCAAGCAACGAGCGATCCGGCTGCAGAGCCTCGCCCTGGACCAACAGGAATTTTTTGCGCACGTGCCCATTGTATAAAATCACTCACCACAAGAAAGTATCCAACAAATCCCATTTTTATAATAAGTTCAATTTCAACGCGTAATCGTTGCGCGTACTGCTCTTCTTTTGCATGATCAATGCGTTGTTGCTCGAATAAATGGGCGAGCCCTTTTTGGCATAATTTTTCAAAATAGGTTTCTTGTGTATACTCCGTGGGAATTTCAAATTGTGGAAAATATAATTTTCCTGTTTCAAAGGTAAAATTACATCGATCAGCAATAGCACCGCTTGCCCATATTGCTTCGGGATGATCTTTAAAAATTTCTAACATTTCGGCTTGGGTTCGCATATGAACTCTGCAATCACCAAATGTAAAGCGGCCTGAATCTGTTATTTTATGATGCGTTTGTATAGAAAGCATAACTTCATGAGCTTCATGATCCGCAGCACTTACATAGTGACAGTCTCCTGCGGCAACAACTTGAACGCCGCGTTGTTGACTAATATCGAAAATTTTTTCATTGAGAATTTTTTGATCGCGTTGATCTTCTGGTTGTACTTCTAGATAAAATCTTTCCGGTCCAAATGTACGCAAATACCAGTCTATTTTTTTGTTCGCTTCTTCGTAATTATTGTTCATGAGTAGTTGGGGAATATGCCCACCTAAACATGCTGTTGTTATGGTAAGTCCCTCAGAATATAACGCTAAGGCCTTATAATCTATTCGTGGCTTAAAATAAAAACCATCGCTATAAGAAAGCGCTATTAACTTACATAAATTTTTGTATCCGATAGCATTTTCGACTAATAATATGCAGTGATAATATTTATTTTGAGCATCTTTTACCGTAATATCTTCCGTTAAGTATGCCTCCATGCCTAAAATGGGCTTTATACCAGCTTTATGTGCATGTTTAAAAAATTTTACTGCACCAAAAATATTGCCATGATCAGAAATGGCAAGTGCTTTAAAGTTATTTGATTTACCAAATTCTATGAGCTTTTCTATGGTAATAGCGCCATCTAATAATGAATAATCAGTATGTAAATGTAAGTGGGTAAAATGAGCAGACATAACGTGGTATTCTCAGCAAAAAAGTTTAATTTTTTATGATAGTACTGATTATATACCACAATTAATTACTTTTTAAGTGTATTCCATGGATCAAGAATAAATTTTTTTGCAACGCCCTTATTAAATTCCTGATAAGCCTGTGGCGCATCGTCTAATGAGACGATAGTAGCGTTGACCGCATCGGCTATATGTATCTTATTATGAATGATGCATTCCATAAGTTCTCGATGATAGCGCATAACCGGTGTTTGTCCGGTAAAGAATGAAAGGCCCTTTGACCAACCGAGTCCTATGCGAATGCCTAATGTTCCCTGGCGAGCTTGCGGATCTTGCGCACCAGGATCTCCGGTGACATATAATCCGGGAATGCCTAATGCTCCACCAGCGCGCGTGACGTCCATAAGCGTATTTAATACATTTGCGGGCTCTTGTTCTGCATGTTGCGCGCCACTGCCGTGTGCTTCATATCCAACGCAATCGATTGCGCAATCAACAGAAGGAGTACCAAGAATTTTTTCTATGCCATCAGTAATATTTGATGTTGTAGTGAGATTGATAGTTTCAGTTCCATATTTTTTTGCATGATCGAGCCGCTCTTGATTATTATCACCAATAATAACACATGCCGCTCCACGCAAGTGGCACGATGCTGCGCATGCGAGTCCAACAGGGCCTGCCCCGGCAATGTATACCGTTGAACCTGGTTGTACACCAGCTCTCAGTGCGCCGTGATATCCTGTAGGAAAAATATCAGATAAAAGTGAAAAGTCTTTTATTTTTTCCAAAGCCATCTGCTTTGGAAGTACTAATAAATTGAAATCTGCGTAGGGGATCATGACATATTCTGCTTGTCCGCCAATCCATCCGCCCATATCTACATAACCGTAGGCAGCGCCCGGACGCGCCGGATTAACGTTGAGGCAAATATGTGTATCTTGTGCTTTGCAGTTTCTACAGCGTCCACACGCGACGTTAAAGGGAACAGAAACAATGTCATTTTTCTTAATATATAGTACGTCACTGCCGCATTCGATAACTTCTCCTGTTATTTCATGCCCTAATACTAATCCTGATGGTGCTGTTGTTCGCCCGCGTACCATATGCTGGTCGCTGCCACATATATTTGTTGTGATAACTTTAAGAATAACAGCGTGTTCGCATTTTTTCCCGTTAATTTCCAATTTTGGATAATCAATAGTTTCTACTGCAACTACGCCGGGCTCTTTGTAAACAACAGCTTTATTTTTTATCATATTGTGATTGAGCGATATTTTTTTGTATATTGCCAAGAATAACGCCAAGGTATTTTTCTGGGCCGCCGAGCCATTTTATAAGTTGATCTTTTTTTGTGCGGCCTTGATTCGAGTTTTGGAACATGCGATCAAATTGTGTTGTAAATTCTTGTGCCAATATTCTGACATCTTTTTGTGATGGATTTTTCCCTAATTTTTCAAGCTTATCGGCAAAATATATATATTGGTCTACCAGTTCTTCATACTGCACGTCATAGGGTGATGGTGAAGAAATAGTCTCACGCGGGTTGCCTTTAAGTATATTAAGCGCAGCTTCAAAATCATGGACTTTTTGCTTGATTAGAGGTTGCGCATATTTTGATTTTTGGTTGCGTAATTGCTTAAGTGTTCTTTCGTAATAGTTTATATCATATCCATTCATAAGAACTTTTGATGCACGCGGAAGTTCCTGTTTAATTCTTGTAATGCGAGCTTTCCATTGGCTTTTCCCTGCATTTTTTTCTTTTGGGTTATTAAGAACTTTTTGTAAAAGAGTATCAAGTTGATCAAGCTTTTTTTGATATGTAATTCCATCAGGCGCGACTGATTCTTTAATAATTTTTGTGATATCTCTTTGATAATTAGCAGCTAATAGTGGTAGGCCGCTGGCAAAAATTATGAACAAAATTTTTTTCTTCATGAGTGGTCTCCTTCTGTGACCACCTTATTACAGTTGCGTTGTGCAAAGCAATAGTTTTTAAACAATATTTTGCGCCTGTTCGCGTGCCTTTTCTAATTCCACTTTAATGTTAATAGCATTGGTGCTTATGTCAGAATCAGAGCATTTTGCAGCCAGTGTGTTAATTTCTCTTAATAGTTCTTGCATGATGAAATCTATTTTCTTGCCCTTTTCGCGGTCCTGTGAATTAACAACCACTTCTAAATTATTAAGATGTGTTGTAAATCGCACGATTTCTTCATGAATGTCCAATTTATCAAGTTGCTGTGCTATTACTGCAAGGTATTGTTCTTGGTTGTCGCCGCCAAGAAATTGTTGTAAGTTTTTGAGCAGCATTTCTTTGCGAGCTTCAAGTACCTCTAAAGCGCGAGGCTCAATTTTTTTAAGTTCCTGCTTTAATATGATAATTCTCTTATTTAAATCGGCTTCAAGCGCTTTGCCTTCTCGTAATCGATCTTCTATAAGCGCAGACAATACCGTGTCGCATGCCGTTATGATGGCTTGTTCCGTTTTTTTATCGAGCGGCATTTCCGGCGTTTCAAAAATTGATGGCAAGAGGAGTAGGTCGCGCACTTCAACAGAGCCGTGCAATCCAAATGTTTCTTTGATGGAATTAAGCGCGTCAAAATAACTTTTAATGAGTGGCAATACTGGCTGTATCGTGCCTTTGAGAAGCGCTATGTTAGAAGAATAAATAGTGAGAAATATTGTTCCACGAATTAATTCACGCTTAAGTTTTTTTGCAATATCGGCTTCAAGGAGAGCCAATGGGTATGGCATTTTATATGTTGCTTCAAAAAAACGACCATTAATTGTTTTTAAACTGATAGTGATATTAAGTGCACCCTCTTGGAGTGGAATATTGAAGGTTTGCGAAGCAAATCCCGTCATGCTCATGGTCATAGCATTGTTACTCAAGGTTGGTATAAACATTTTGGACATCTTCAAGTTCTTCAATTGCCTCTAAAAAGTCAAGAGCTTTGTCTTCGGCTTCTCCTTCAAGAACGAGCTTATTACGAGGTACCCAGCCAAGTTCAGCTTCGTTAACTTTAACAGCATTCTTGATGAGCATATTTTTTATATCGTCAAGCGCGCGAGAATCACAAATAATGGTAAATGCGCCATCTTCGTCTTCTGCTGCGATATCTTTTACATCAAAATCTATGAGTAGTTCAAGAAGCGTATCTTCTGTTTGTCCTGGCGCTGTGCATTCTATAATGCCACTTTTATCAAACATCCAGGATACAGAGCCATTTTCTGCAATTCGTCCGCCTTTGCGAGAAAATGCATGACGTAATTCTGCAATGGCCTTATTTTTATTATCGGTTAATACGTCAACGATGATAGCAATATTTTCTGGACCGTAGCCTTCATAGCTATGCGCTTCGTATTGTTGACCTGGCAATTCGCCAGTTCCCTTTTTGATGGCGCGCATATAATTTTCTTGAGGCATATTAATATCTTTTGCCTTATCAAGTAAAAAACGTAGGCGTGGATTGCCTGATGGATCGCCGCCGCTCATACGCGCAGCTATAGAAATTTCTTTAATAAGTTTTGTAAAAAGCTTCCCGCGTTTTGAGTCAAGAATTGCTTTTTTATACTTTATTTGTTTCCACTTGGAATGTCCTGCCATGATTAGCCTTTGTTATGTATAAAAATTTCTGATGATACTTATAAAAATAATAATTTATAGTTTTTTTGTCGATTTTTTTATAGATATAATTTTCTTGAACAACGATAGTTTTCTAGTATAATAATTTATGTAAAAAAATTTTAGTATATATTATAAGGGTTAAATACTATGTGTAGTTTAATATTTCCGTTATTATTATTTCTTTCTATGTCAGTTTATTCGATGGAAGATGTCTCTTCAGCAGAAGTTAATTCTAATTATGATGACAGCATGTATGTAATGCTCTATCGTGATGAAATATATAAAAAGCCAATAATTGAATATTCTGAAAATTTGGATGTTGCCTTTTCTCCACAATTGGAAAAATTTGCGTTTGTTAATATGAGAGGCATTTTTTTAGAAGGTCTCTCTACTGATATGACTGCTCTCGCATCTCGTCGTCAATTGGTAAATAAACAATATGAAGATCCTTTTAGTCTTATGTTTTCGGAAGATGGTAGGCAAATAAGTGTCATTGATAATAAAAAATCTCAAGAAACTATAGATGTTTTTGATACCACTACTGGTGAGCGGTTGTGGAGCAAGAATGTGCAGAAGATACCATATATTGCTAACGTACGTACCAATCGGGACGCGCCAGTTAACAGTAAGCTGATGCCTTCTATTCATAAAACTATCGTTAAATTGTTCGTGCGCAAAGGCGTGCTCAAGATACGCTATAAAAAATCAGATGAAATAGCATCCCGTATTGAACAGGTAATTGGGCTCAGTCAAGATCCTCTTCTTGCAAGAGATAGATTTAATAAATTTCAGAAATATGTGGGTAAAGATATTATTGTTCAATCGATTGGCTTAGGTCACGTTGGTTTGAGCGGTCATATGGAAACAGGTGAATGTTGTTCTGTTGTAAATTTATACACTGGTAAGACTGTAGCACATACTAGCCCTTATCAGATGCTTCAAAAAAAAGAAATTACTCATAATAATAGTCATCTTGCTATCATTGATGACGGGGGTCTTAACGTTTGGAAATTGTCGTCGCATAATCTCATTGCGGCTAATGCATTACCAGCTACGGCAGAACCAGATTCGCTTATTTTATGCAAAAGTTTTGATGATAATGTTTTATTAGTGCAAGATATCTCATCCGAACAAACGTATAAATTCACGCTTTCCTAAAAAATATATCTTTAAAAGAGTGTTTCTTGCCCGAAAAATTTCTTTTTAAGGCGTGGCAGAATTTTATAAGGTATAATTCTGCCACGCGAAGACTTTTCTAAATATCCCATACGAATAAGATAGGGTTCGTGCACTTCTTCGAGCGTAGTGCTGTCCTCGCTCAGAAGCGACGCGAGTGTTTCTAGGCCTACTGGACCACCATCGAATTTTTCTATCATAATTTTTAAGAGTGCATTATCCAGCTGACTGAGCCCCGTTTGGTCTATACCCAAAAACTGTAACGCTCGTACAGTAATTGTTTCATCTATGATATTGTTGTTTTCAACTTGGGCAAAATCACGTACGCGACGTAATAATTTTTTTGCAATTCGCGGTGTTCCTCGTGCAGCTTGAGCAATGAGAAGTGCTGATTGTGATGATATAGGCGTTGCAAGATAATGAGCGTTATCTTCAATTATCATTTGTAGCTCTTGGTGGGAATAATAATCAAGGCGCTCTAATATGCCAAAGCGGCTGCGCAGCGGTGCAGAAATAAGTCCTGTCTTTGTCGTTGCTCCAATAAGAGTAAATGGTTGAAGCGGTAAATTAACGGATTGCGCTCCGGCGCCTTGGCCGATAATAATATCGATTCTAAAATTTTCCATGGCGGTATAGAGAACTTCCTCAACGGCTGTTGGTATGCGATGGATTTCATCAATAAAAATAATATCTTTTTTCTTAAGGCTGGATAAGAGGGCGACTAAATCTCCGGTGCGCTCCAACATGGGGCCGCTACAGATTTTTATATCAACATTCATAACTCGTGCCATGAGTGTGCATAATGTTGTTTTGCCTAGCCCTGGAGGACCAAAAAAAAGCAAATGATCTAGCGGCTCATTGCGCAATTGTGCCGCATGGGTATAAAGCGCTAGCTTTTTCTTAAGTTCGTCTTGCCCACGATATTCTTCAAATTTTTCTGGATTAAAATCAAGATTGTGTTCAGCGTAATTATCGAGTGATATCATTGAAAGGGGTATGGGGGGTGTTTTCATAGCAAGCTTTCTGACGGTTCTGGTAAAATTATAACGCGTGATTTTTTATATATGATTGCGTGTGTTAATGGATCAAGCATATGCACTTCTATAGAAATTTTTTTTGGTTCAATGTGTGTATATAGTATACATGAATTTTTATGGAAGGGGGCATGCGTTGTGTGTTTTTTGTTTGTTATAATAATTGTTACAAGTTGCTCATCTTCTAATAATAATGCGTAGCCATAATCCAAAATAATTTCACTTTCGGTTCTGTGTGTCATGGATGCTGTGATATAATGAACTGTTTCTGATGCATACTCAAGTTGTCGCATACTGGTAATTGATAGTGCAATCATGATAAATGAGAGCAGGGTAAGTACTAGTATTTGCATGATAATTATCGACTTTCAAGCGCTATATAATGCTCCAAAGAGCAATTGTTTTTTTTTGTTATACAGGTAATGCCTGTATCGGTGATATCGGTGAAGGTAACATCTATGTTATCTGCAAGAGGTGTTTTTTTCATGCGTACCCATGTGTGTGAAGCGGGAGCGTAGATTCCTTCTTGAGCAATAAGTTTATTGTTTTTGTAGAGCAAACTACAATTATTTAAGGGAGTGTCCCAAATTATTTCTTGTGGAGTTGTTTTTTTCCAAGCAATACATGGTTGCTGGGTGATTAATTGTAAAATTTTCTCCTGTGTCATGGCAAGATGGATATACGTGTCTATGGTGAGCGACATTTTTTTGTTGTAGTTGTATACGTTATAAAAAAGCGTTGTAATTGCTAATGAAAAAAATATGAGACAGGCTGTATAGATGAGGCATTCCAATAACGTAAATCCATATTTCATACGATAAATCCCGCAAGTGTTGTAGCGTATGTTATTGTTTTTTCTTGTACAGTAACACGATACGCTTTTATATTTTTTGGGTGAGATATTTTTTCTTCTGTCGTGATAATAGTAAAATTATTATGAGGTGATGGCGATGTTGGTATTTTTTTTGTACTTCGTATGCGATGAGCGCAAGAATGCGCAATATACAGAGCTTGTATATGATTGATAATTCTTTTTTGGTGCATAATTGCATTACCATAATATGTTGCAAAAAAAGTCGCAAATAGCGAGAGTAATAAAAGCGTTATTAATGATTCAATGAGTAGAAAACCAGCATTTTTTTTGGTGGCATTGTGCTGTGATAATTGACATTTATGAGCACTAATATTAAAATTAAAAATAGTCATATTTTGATTGCTTTTTTTGATATATTATTATTACATGCACGTAGATTACTTTGAGGATAACAATGATACAATATATTTTTAGTTTTCTCATATTATTGTTGATAAGTATACAATTGAACTGCATGAATCAACAAATGCCTCCTATGGGCCCTATGCCACAAAATGGGCAGGTTGCATTGCCGGGCGGCATGACTATGAGCGAAGCGGAATTTAAAGAGATGCTTGATTTTCTTGAGACGCTTGATGAAAAAGAATTGCAAGAGCTTGAACGCATTGGCCGCGAAGCACTTGTAGAAATGGGAATAAATCCTGATACGCTTGAGCAGGTTGGTCCTGCTGGTCAGCCAACTCTTCCAATGCCAACACCCGAAGCTAAAGTTACGCCCCCTATTAAAGAACCCGCAAAGCCTGTTATTGCGTCAGAAAATATCGAAGAAGTTAAAAAAATAATACAGCGCTTAATTGAGTTGTTGGGTTCGCTCAGACAAAAGATTTCTCAAGATCCGTATGAAACTCCAGTTCAAAGAGCATTTAATCAGGATCTTGCTTCCCTTATTTATTATCTTAAGCTTATTAATAAAAGTCACCATTATGATCGCCTTTTTGATGCTGAGTATGCATTAATTATGCAATATATTAAAGAATTGTATGAAGTTATCGCATCTCAAGAGCCATTGTTTACGGTGAGTCCTATTATTGATTATGAGTATGATGATCCGTATGAAATATTACGCGTTACGTATGATGCCGTTGATGCTGATATTAAACATGCATTTGAAAAAATATCTGAACAAAAGAGTCCAGAAAATATTAAGAAAAGATTGCTAGAAGAGGGGCTTGCCGGCAAAGATTTACAAAGGCAGGTTAAGCAAGCTCAGCTTAATTTTTCTATTATTAAAGATGCATATGAAAAATTAAGTGATCCAAAGACAAGAGCGCAAATTGATCGTGAACGGCAAGCGCTGTATGCGCGACAAAAAAAGCTTTCTCATGTTGCACAAGAAGCGCTTAATAATATGATGACAGCATTGTCGCAGGCATTTTCTGGGCAACGCTTGAACGCATTGCTCGAAGATTTTTTGAAAAAATATGAGCCTCAAGAATTAGAACTCAAAAAAAAGATGGATAAGGCTGAAAAAGATCGCTTTGCTGAGCAACAAGCGCGTGCAAAAATTCAGCCGACAAGAACGCCTGGTACGTATGATGCCAAAGTTCGCTACGGTCAACCATCAACGTCTTCTGGAGCAGGGTATAATCCATTTGCGAGTGCCGCTCAGTCTCCATCATCGACGCCTGATGCTGCGCATCCAGTAGCGGCTGATGAAAAGAAAAAAGCTGATGCTGATAAGAAAGGCGGAACTACTGCTGGTAAAAAAGATAAAAAAGACGATAAAAAAGAAGATAAAGACAAGAAAGACGATAAAGAAAAGAAAGATAAAAAAGCTCCTGCTCATAAAGAAGGCTATGAAAAACAAAAAACAAAAAGTGCTCAAAAGTCTCTTGATGATCTTATAAAAGACGAGCTAAAGTGCGCCGAAAAATTTGTTAAGGCAGTTGATAATGATGTTCAATTGATGATAGGAAAACTACCTGACTACATGTATTCAATTGAATTTAAAACAAATGTAACGGGTAAGTCGCAAGGCGTAGGTGACTATGCACATGATGAATCTCTTAATGGAAAGCTCAATGATTTTATAAAAGCATCAGGTCTTGCTGATTTTGCTGCGACGACAAAGGTTCTTGCAAAAAAAATTGGTTCAGAAAAAGATCAAGATAAGCTAAAAAAATATCGTGAAGAGCTTAACCCGGTAATTAATATTCAGGATGCTGTTAATTCTTTGGAAGATGCTCTTAAAAAGAGTACAGCTCTTGAGCGTGATAAAGATGGCAAAAAAGAGGTACGTAATCAAGTTAAGGCTGTAGTGCATCTTGGCGGTTCTTTTGATAACCCAGGTCCGCTCAAGATACTCATGGATGAAGTTGGTTGGCTGAATAAAGGCTTGAAGAAAATGATTGCAAAGCTGCCTAAAGTTGAGGCGCCTCAGCCAGAGGCGCAAGAAGAGGGCGAGCAGCCTGCGATAGAGACTACAGAAGAGTCAGTCGCATCAGCTGAAAGTTTGCCGATTGAAGTGTAACTTATAGTAAACTTGCAAAAAAATCCAATTTGTATAAACTAATATTATTAAATAAAATATAATCTAATAATAGGGGTTTTATGAAAATTGGTTCTTTCGTTAAATTATTGGTGTACATTGGCGTTATAGTGGGTATATTCAGTTTGGGTTATCGATTATTACGTAATAAACATCAAAAAACATCTCAAAAAATATCTCTTGGTTGCAAAGTTTTTAGTAAAGTAGAAAGCATAGAATGCTTTGGCAAAGATGTAGTGAGCCAAGGTTATAAGCCGCTACACATATCTATTAGCAATACCACGCAGCGCTATTTAAAGTTTGCTCAGAATGATATTAGTCTAAAAACAGTTCCCGCAGAAATTGTAGCAAGAAGTGTGTATTCAAGCACGGCAAAGCGTATTCTCGGTTGGGGCATCGCATGTTTATTTTTCCCTATATTGTTCATACCAGCTATTATTACGTCAGTCTCTTCTTATTGTGCTAACGATGCATTAACCAATACGTTTATAGCAAAATCTGCTACAGACAGAATAATTGCACCAGGTTCTCATTATGACGGTATTATCTTTGTGCCGACTGATGATTATAGCAATCGCTTTACTATTATGCTTTCTGATAAAGATTCTTCAGAAAAAATTGCCTGCAATGTCGACATGGTTTGTGGTTTTTCCCATAAATTATACAAAATATAAAATTGCATAGAACAATTGTGTTACAACATATCTGAAGAACAGCATGTGTTGGGCGCGGGCAAAAAACTATTCCCCATTACGCATATAGAATTTGTAAAAAAATCACTCATAGTTTATTCACTCGGAATCACGCATCCGTACAGAATAGGAGGTTAATGTGTTTTGTTGGAGAATAACAAAATATAACCCTCGATATCGTGATTATAATGAGACTTATTTGAAAGATGAGTGGACATGCTATTCAGATATAGGAGCAAATTTTGAGGGGAAAGAGCTTACTTTTCAAGAATATCTAGAAAAAGAAAATGCTTATATTCAAGCCGTTATTCTATTTATAGAATGTTTAAATATAGCATCACTGAAGGTTGTTGATTTAGAACAAGGCGGAAAACGTTACAAAGCGCTTGTGTTGGCAGAAAATGGCTTAGATAAAATTGTAAATAATGAGTTTGTAAATAAAGAGTCTGTTGTTGTAATCATTCGATTAATTTTAAGAAATAAAATGTGGTGTAAGTTGGAAGCTAAAAACATGTATATTCATTTTGGTTACGATTATTATATGTATATCGGCAGTTCAAGCCCATCTACAGAAAATATTACATCTATAGAAAAATTAGGTCTTTTTGTTGAACCCTGTGAATCGCCATATAGTGATTAAAATAAGCAAATAAGTTATTTTTTTATTCGAGCCATTTATATATTTTATAATCGTCGCCGAGCATGAGAATGGTCTCATCCCTGCCAGCAGCGATTATGCCGAATACTTTTACAATCAACTTTTTTATTTCAAAATGAAACAATTGTTGAAAAGCATGCTTTATTTAAGCTATTATTGATGGGTAAGTAGTGATTAATAATTTAAAAACAAGAGGGTTTTATGAAGAAAAGTTTATTTCTATTCGTTTTTGTATTGATTTCGGTAGGTGAAGCATATTCCAAGAATGTAATGTGCACATGTAAAGATGGACGATCTACGCCCGTAACCTATCGTGCTGTTTTTATAGGGGGTATGACGCATAATGTCCCGTCTCTGGAAAAATGTAAGGAGTTTTGCGGAGCGGACAATTATGAATCAATTGGAGATTAATGGTCCAAAGGATATTACAAACTTCTTTTCATGCCAGAAAAGTATTAGGCAAAGAATCTTTTTTTAATTTCTAGAACGCAGCTGGAGATAATGCCCCAGGCAATGTAGCCGACCAGAATAAAAACAAAGAGTGGGTAACCGCAGCTGATCAACCAAGAAAAGACTATGATCAAACTTGCGAGCTGGATATATCCATACGGGAATTTAATGCGGTAGCGCTTTAATGCGGGGAATTGCAGTGGCGATATCATTAAAAATGCAATAACGAGCATACTGATGTGTAAGCCAATTGGATGGAAAAATATTTTTGCCGGGTGAGCCATAATCCAAGGACGGTATAAAACGCAGCTTGCTATCAAAAAAGCAGCCATAGTTGTAGGTAAGCCAATAAAATTGAGTTGTTGACTGTCTGATGTTGTATTAAAGCGGGCTAATCTTAAGAGCCCTGCGCATAAATATAAGCCGATAACCGCCAAGCCGAGTGTGCCGAATGAGTCATTAAAAAGTGTATATACAAGAATGCTCGGGGCCAAACAAAAAGAAACTGCGTCACAGAGAGAATCAAGCTCCATGCCCAAATAGCTTGAAGATCCGATAGCTCGTGCTAGACGTCCATCAAAAGCATCCATAAAGGCGGCAAGTAAAATATAATATGCTGCGCTGTTATAGTCGCCCTCGAATGACTTTACGAGAGACAGAAAGCCGAAAAAAGCGTTTAAAAACGTAAAACAATAGGGAATAACAAAAAGTGATTGTTTGTACTTTTTGGTAGTGTTTTTGGTTGCGCAATAGAGGCTTTTAAGATGCATTGTCATGCCATGTTCCTAAAATTGTTTGATCGCTAGATCTACGTGTAATTATATCAAATCTTCAACGTGATGTGACAGTATTAGTATATTGTTTTTTTAAGTGAGCTGCTTTTATTAGTTTACCAATAAGCAAAAAACCGCGCAAATCGTTATGCTGCGAATGTGCTATGCTTTCATAAAAGTTTTCATCGTGATCATATGTTAATTGTATAGGCTCTTGAGTGCTGTATGCGGCATGAATAACGGGTATCCCATCGATAGTTGTGTTGGTATAGGGGGTCATTCCCGGATAACAATTATTTTGTCCTGCCATGCTATAGGCGGCATGCTTTCCTTGTTGCACTGCGTCTCGCCAATGGCGTGTTGGAGTTTTTTTTCCGGTTATTATATTGTTTGCCATAATACAGTCTCCGCCGGCAAAAATTGAGGGAGCCGACGTTTGTAGGTAATTATTGGTGACAATATAGCCATTTTCAAACTCTATACCGGTATTTTTAAGAAAGTCGGTTGCGGGTGTTGTGCCCATGGCCATTATAATAAGATTTACGGAGTCGATTGTGCGTATTGTGTTATTGGGTGAACTCAGTGTTACATGGTAGCCAGTTTCCTGGTGCTGTATATTCGTGACCATGCTGTTTGTGTAACAGGTTATGCCATCTTTTTCTAATTTTTTTTCAAGAAATGCAGAGGCTTTCGCATCAGCAAAATGAGGCAGTATGTGGCTATTCTTTTCTATTATCGATATTTTGTGTGCATATTTTTTTAAAAAACTGATAGATTCAAGCCCCGTGATGCCAGCGCCCACAATGACAGCGTGATTAATGGTTGTCTCTAAACAATATTGTATAATTTTTTGGCAGTCTTCTAACGTATGAATTGTAAATATGCCCGGTGTATCTGCATATTCTGGTATAGTTCGTGCGAGCGTGCCTATTCCCAAAAAAAGTGCGTTATAATCCAGTGTTTGCGTGTTCCCTTGCGTTACGCAGGTAATTTGTTGTCGTTCACTATCTACTGAAATAACCTCAGTATTATACATCCAGGTGATCGATGCTTCTTGCGGCAGCATAAAATCAAGATTAAGCTTTTCTTGAGTTATCTGTTCTTGCATATAAGAAAAAAGCAGGCATTTGTTATATACTTTCGGCTCTTTTGATATACACATAATATGTGCTTCTGGATCAAGTTGGTGTAGCGTTGCTACCGCGCTGATTCCCGCCGCCGATGCGCCGATAATAATATAGGTTTTTTGCATGATTATATTTTTTTTGTAAAAATTTTGTGGCGCCAAACTGTCGTGATGTACTAGCCATAGTTATTTGCACAGACTGGTGCGCCTGACAGGAATTGAACCTGTGGCCTACAGATTAGGAATCTGTCGCTCTATCCGACTGAGCTACAGGCGCATTCTATAAATTATATCTATAAAAGATACCAAACTATTAAACTCTTGTATATTCAACCACTTTAAGCATTTTTCAACCTTATTTTAACTTGACTAGATATTTGTGCCCCTGTACAATAGATTTTCTATTGAAAATATTTTAATTTTAATGAAATCAGGGGGAATTCATTGAAGAGATCGAATGTAATAGTATTATTAAAAAAGTATAATCCGTCATGTGACGAAGAAATTGCGTTTAAAGCACGCATGCTTTCTTTTATAGATCAGAATATTAATTGCTTTGAAAGATCATTAGAAATTGGACATATTACGGCTTCTTCTTGGCTTTTAAATAAAGATGGTTCTCATGCGCTTCTGTTGCACCATGCAAAGCTTAATAATTGGTTTCAGCTTGGTGGGCATTGTGATGGAGATACGGATGTTTTGGCGGTTGCTCTTAAAGAAGCTCAAGAAGAATCAGGAATCCTGCACATTGTTCCTGTAGATACTGATATCTTTGATATCGATATTCATCTTATCCCTGAAAATAGTCGTGAAAAAGCGCATTATCATTATGATATACGGTTTTTACTACAAGTGGTCAGCGATGAAGTAGTCATACAAAATAGAGAGTCAAAAGAATTACGATGGATAGAAAAAAGAGCGGACACATTGCCAACTCAAAACCCATCGGTTGTTCGAATGTTTAATAAATGGATTCAAAAAATTTAAAAATTTAAGGACAATAAATATGAATATTTATAAATATATATCACTTATTGTTGCATTGCACGTTCCTGGAATGACATTGCAAGCTATGGATAAATCAATAAAGTTGTTAAATACAATCAATCAAGCTTCCAGGGTTGATCGAGCACAATTTAAAGAATTGGCGAAATATTCTCAAAGTTTTTTGATGACAAATATAGACAAATTAGCTTGTCAAAAAAACGAGTCTGGTTTTATAAGAATAAATATTCCCATTTTAAAACAAGTTAGATCTAAATTTTGTGGAATTAAAAAGATTAGGGCTAACTATTGGACCCCTAATGCAGGGATAGTTATTAGTCCAGAAAGTATACATACACATCCAAATTATTTTGAAAGTTTTATTGTTAAAGGGGGCTATAATCATGAAATATACGAACCTGGAAATAAAAAAAATTCTAAGTATGATCTTTATCGCATCTTAAAAGATGGTGATTCAAAAAGTTTTGTATTTATTGGCGATACTTCATTACAGTTTGTGAAAAATGAATGTGTAGAGCAAGGCGCAATTAAGGCCTTTGATAAAAAAATGATTCATCGAGTTATGAATACAATGCCTGAAACACTTTCTCTCAATGTAGTATTTAATGATAACAATGAAGATCAGGCCTCTTATAACATATATTTGACTAAACATGGAAAACTAGGTGATGTCAAAACAATTAGAGATTTAATTTCAAATGACAAATCAAAGCCATTTATACATGAAATTATATCAGGCCTTGAGGGATTAATTAAATCTACTTAACAAGGATTTGCTTGATGAAAGAGAAAATATTTATAAATTTAGTTTTGGGTTCTTTGGTTTTTCTAGCCATTTTCTTTTTGAGCGCGGAATATTATAAACATAAAAAACCAAAAGCTATTTTGATCGGGGCTGCAGGAAAGCAAGGTCAAGAATATTTTAATTTATTGAAAAATGATATTGAGTTTATGGCTTTTGTCGTATCTCCTAATACTTTTCAAGATATTGAGAAGCAAAGTTTTTTAGAAGCTGCAATGCGAGGCAATATCAAGATTTTTGTAGGAATAGAAGAATTAAAGCAAGCAATAAGTAATAACCAGATTAATTTTGAAGTTGCTTTTATTGCCATTCCACATCATCTTCATGAAGAATTCACTACATTATTATTGCGAGATAATAAAATAATTATAAAAGAAAAACCACTGGCGCTTAATAGTCAAGAAGTTGTGACTTATGAAAAAATATCAAAAATAAAGCAACCTCCTATATTTACTATAGTACAACGACACTTTCAAGCGTCATTGATTGAAGCTAAAAAAGATTTGCATCTTATAGGTAGGCCTCTTTCATTTTCTTATGAATATTGTTTTAATCTTCCCATGATGACGCCTGGATGGCGTGCTAATAGATTAAAAAGTGGTGGTGGTGTGTTGATTGATATGGGCTATCATATTATCGATGTTGTTAATGATTTTTTTGGAATGCCGATTATAAGTGAAATAAATGCTACGTTTGGTTTTTGTTATAATGAGATGTTTAAGGCAAAACTTGAAGACAAGGCCATTATTAGTTTTAATTATCCATCAGGGCTAAAGGGTGAAATTAAATTGTCACGTCATGATTTTAGAAAAGAAGAATTTATTATTACGGGCGCCTTAGGAGTAATGAGGATTAATGCAATTAATTATGTAATTTATGATTTGAATGGCAATGTAATTAAGTCATATGAATCGACACAGACAAAAAGTCAAAACAAATTAGATATGCTTAATATTTACCTCAAAAATCGCCATAATGAAAAATACATTGATCAAGAATTAAAGCGACACAAAAATAATGTTTATATTATTGATCAAATTTATAAAGTAGCACAATTAAATCATACTATATTACCGATAGTATAGTAAAAAAAGCCTCGCCTATTATTAGACATTACGATACCTTTTTATACACTAAAAGACATATGTGTTTTTGAGGGGGATAGTTTATGCATAATTGGTTAACGCTTTATTACGCGCGGTTGTATCGGCTTGATTATCTTATGTACGTTGTGAGTATTATTGCGATGTATATAGTGTCGCAAAATCTTTCTGTTCCAGCATATTTTGTATATGTACCATTGGTGCTTGCATGGTTTCCATTGGTATGGGTAGCGATTCAGGACTTACGTAAAAAACAAATTGGCACGGAATTTTTTCTTGTCTTCGCAACAATATTTGCGTTAATTGGTCACGAAGAACACGCGATTATGATTGTTCTTATTATTATGCTCATCGCGCGTTATGCAGAATTGTTTATCGAAAATCAAACAAAGCGTGCGCTTGAAAGTATTATTCGATTAATTCCAACGCATGTTATGGTGCGTAGTGGTAATGAAGAAGTGGTTATGCCCTTGCGTGATGTACAAATTGGCATGCATATTATTATAGCCACGGGAGCGCGGGTTCCGGTTGATGGTGTCGTAATCGAAGGTTGTGCATCTATCAATGAAGCTTCGTTAACCGGTGAAAGTGTGTTGCAAGAAAAGCAGGTTGGTAATTCTGTGTTTGCAGGGACGTTTGTTGAGGCAGGAAGCATTGTTATAGAAGCGCAAAAAATTAAAGAAGAAACGCTGTTTGGTAGAATGGTCGTGTTGCTGGTGCAAGCAGAAAAAGATAAAGCCGCTATAACCATATTGACTGATCGCATTGTGCAAATTTTTACGCCACTGTATTTGATTTTTATTGTTCTTATTTGGCTGATTACGCGTGACTTTGATACCGTGCTGACATTGTTAATTTTTGGGTCTCCGCTAGAGCTCGCTTTGGTAACGCCGTTAACGGTGCTTGCGGGGACTGTTGCTGCATTTAGGCATGGTATTTTGGTTAAAAGCGGGCGTGCTTTAGAAAGTCTTGCTCAAATTGATACGATAATTTTTGACAAAACGGGAACGCTCACGTTGGGGGAGCCTTCTATTGTTCATGTTCAATCATATATTTCAGATATCAGTAATAATGAGATTATACGATTGGCGGCAATGGCAGAAAAACGGTCTGATCATGTTGTTGCAAAAGCACTTGTAGCGAAAGCAAAAGAAGAACATATTGTTGTACCCTTGTCAGATAAATATACGTCTGTCGTTGGGCATGGGGTTGAAGTAGAATATCAAGGAACTCATTATTTTTTCGGCAATAAACATTTTATAGAAGCGCCGGAACATGGCAATAGCCTCATTCCATTGACGGCACCGGTATGTCTTGATGAAAAATTGCATAGTAATTTTTATCTTGCAGCGCAGGGACGGGCGTCCCACGGACGCGTATTGGGGAAAATATGTATGGCAGATGCAATACGCCCCGAGGCTAAAGATATAATTCAAGAATTATTGGTTTCTGGTATAAAAAATATCATGTTGTTGAGCGGTGATCGACAAGAAATAACTGATACCATTGCGCAGCAGCTCGATATTCACCAACGGTATGGCGGCATGTTCCCTGATCAAAAATTAACTATGCTTAAAAAAATGCAACAAGAAGGCCATGTTGTTGCCATGGTTGGCGATGGGATTAATGACGTTGCGGCACTTAAGCAGGCGCATGTGGGCATTGCCTTGGGCGCCATGGGCATGGAGCCCGCGATTGATGCCGCCGACGTGGTGCTGATGACTAATGATTTGCAGAAAATATTTTTTGTCAGAAGGTTGGCGCAAAAAGTTTTTAGAGTTATCCAGCAAAACCTTATTATTGGGTTTCTTTTTTTTCATATACTTGGCCTTGTGTTAACTCTGATGCATATTGTTACACCTACCCAAGCCGCCTTCGCCCATGCTATTTCTGATATTTTTATTGTCATTAATGCTAGTCGTCTTATTTATTTCAAATAGAAAAATTATTGCATTTTCGTCATTGTACATGTTACTCTTAACATGTAGTAAAGTACGGCTGAATCGTGTTGAATAGGTACATCCGCTCACCCTGAGTGGCGATCCGATAGGATCGATGTATCGAAGGGTTAGGAGGGCCAGATTTAAAATAGGTTTTGCTATGCTTGTAATTAATAAATAAATATATGATTAAGGGGTGGTATGAAAGCTTTGATACGTTTATTGCTCGTAGCAGCATGTGTGTTTTTCGCGTTAGATATCGTGTCTTCGATAGGTCCATCTAAGCTCTTTCGGCGCGGGGAGCGCGCATTGCAACAAGTGCCATCACAGCCAGCTTTGTGCCCACCACAAGTTCCTGGACTATTAAGTGCTGAACAGATGACCCTTTCGCCCGCATTTCAACTATCATTACAGCAGCGGCTGGCTGGCTTAAAGACGCAAAACTTCCAACCGATTATGCCATCACAGCCATTTGCACAGCATGCAGCAGCGTTCGATATGATGAAGCGTGGCGGCGGATCCACTACTACCAGTCTTTTTAGTAAAAACATGGCAAAAGCTGCAGCCCTTTCACAAAAACGCGGTTATCATTGGGATTATTCTCACGCTGATCTGAAAAAGATTGACTCTCTGAGGTCTTATGCAACAGAACTGGAAGATCAGATTAAAAAAATTCAAGTACCGGCCTTTTTAAAAGCGGGGGCTGTACCGCTTATGTATGTTGCAAAATATAGTAATCCTGATGTTATAAGAAAGATTTTTAATGAAGAGCTTTCCAATCCATCTTATGAAAAAGGAGATTCTGTATATACTGTTGGAAATATACTATATAAGCAAAATATTACATTATCCGCTTTGGCAATGGGTGTAGCTGGTAAGCTTGATATGGTTCCTCCACGTTTTCCAAAAACTGCTGAAACTCTAATCGAGGAAAAACAATGGCATATTGGAAAAAATTTAAAAGATATTGCAGTTCCTAACATGACTGAAATTGCAAAAAAGATATATTATATGAAATTTCCTATTGCTAAAAAAGGTTGGTTTGGGCGGCCTTATACGAAAGATGTATCTCTTGCGGAGATGGGGGGCAGCAATGAAAATTTCAATTATGTTGTTATGTACAACATCTTTACCATGCAGCGAGCAAAAGATATTGAGAAGCTTATTCAATTAAAAAAAGAGCAAACCTCTGATTCAGTTGAATTACAAGGACTGGATATATGCAATCAGAAAGTTGATGAAGTGTATAAAACAGCTGAATCCAATATGCAAAGTGCAATTCAAGATATTTTGGAAAAAAATAAGAAATTTGATCCACAAATATATGCCGCAATTAATAGATATGTACAAGATGAAAATTTTAAGGATCCCGTAGATCAAGAGTACTTTGATAGTCTTTCGGCATCACAATTTACGAAAGAGCAAGAAAAGAAAATAAAAAAATACGTAGAAGAGGTTGAGGATGTCATTAATAAATGGCAATCTGAGTTGAATGCGACCTTCCCTCATGGGAAGCCAAAGATAATCGAACACAAGACGCGTCAAGACGAAGAAATGCTTCTTTATGGAGTGAGTCGAGGCAATTAAAAAGATGAGGGATGGATATGAAAAGGCTGATGCGTTTATTGCTTGTAACGGCATGTGTGTTTTTCACGTTAGATATCGTGTCTTCGATAGGTCCATCTAAGCTCTTTCGGCGCGGGGAGCGCGCATTGCAACAAGTGCCATCACAGCCGGCTTTTTGCCCACCACAAGTCCCTGGGCTATCAACTACAGAACGGATGGCCTTTTCGCCCGCATTTCAACTATCATTACAGCAGCGGCTGGCTGGGTTAAAGACGCAAAACTTCCAACCTATTATGCCAATAGCACCATCATTCGCATCACAAGCGAGAGCGTTTGATATGATGAAGTGCGGTGGTGCATCTACTTTTCAGCAAAGCCCCACATTAACTAATTTTTTTAAGATGGCAAAAACTGCAGCTCCACAAAAACGCGGCTATGCTACTTATCCCATGAACATCCCGGTCGACATTAAGGAGCCAATGCTTGTTTATGAAACGTACCCTGCAATAAAAGCTCAAGCTGCAAAAATTGAAGTGCCAGAATTTTTAAAAACAGGAGATAAGGCGAGTGTACCACTTAAGTATGTTGCTCAATATATAAATTCTGGTTCGAACCTTTATCAATATATTGATAAGTTGCTGAGAAGACCATATGGCTTTACTGGTCATGACAAATATACTTTAGCGATGTATAATCGCGCTTATGATGAACATATTGCATTATCCGTTCTTGCGACGTACATAATTGGTGACTTAGAAGTTGACTCTCCTTTTAGCTATTCTGCAAATACATATAATGAAGGCGGATGGCGAATTAAGATAAGTCTAAAAAATATTGTTGTGCCTGATTTTACTCAAGTAATACATGAGTTGTATCACATGAAATTCCCTATCACTAAGAAGACAGGTTGGTTTAGAACCTCTACGGAAAATATATCGCTTGCAGATATGGGAGCAGATGAACTATTAAGTTCTGCTGTTATATTAAATGGCATTGTAAAGAAGCGAGTTGAGCTTATTGAGGAACTTGTTGCATTAAAAAGAAGCACAATAACTGATCCCGTTGAATTACAAAATCTAACTGAATGCAATCACATTATTAATTCTATACTATCTCAAGCTAGATCTCGTGAAACATGGTTGAAGCAAGATAGTATGGAAAGAAATACAGCAATTGATCCACAAATATATGAGGCACTTGAGAGTCATATAGCAAGCCGCAATTTTGAAAATCCTGTAGATAACAGTTACTTTGATCGTCTAACATCATCAAAATTTACATCAACAGAAGAAGAAAAAATAAAAGGTTATGTAGAAAAAATTGAGGGTGTCGCGCGTAAATGGAGAAATGAAATAAAAAAAGTCTATCCTGAGGGCGAATCAGAAAGGCGTATATACAGAGAGATATCGGAACATGACGAATCAGGGGCACTTAATCCAGCAGAATATGACTATTCAGAGGATGTAAAATATTTTTTATAAATCGGTAAAATAAAAAACGGTGATGATATGAAAAGCTTGGTGCGTTTATTGCTCGTAGCAATATGTGGTCTTTTTACCTTAGATATCGTATCTTCGAGAGCTACATCGAGGTTTTTTAAACGTGGAGGGCGTGCATTGCAAGAAGTGCCATCGCAGTCTGCTTTGTGCCCACGACAACAGATTTCAGGATTGTCCGTTGCGCAACAAATGACCCTTTCGCCGTTATTGCAGCAACGAGTATCTGGATTACAGCTAAAAAAAATAAGCCCCATTATGCCGTTAACGCCATCATTTATATCGCAGGCACAAGCATTGACTATGATGCAACAATGTCGTGCAAATTATCAGAATATTTTTGCTTCCCCTTTTTTACAAAAGCGCAGCTATTCTACTGAAGGTGAATCAGAACCACAAAAAGCACAGATTCCCAAAGAAACATATCAAGAAATATATCAGGATGTTGTGCAATCTCAGCTTGAAAAAATTACAGCGCCGACATTTTTAAAAACGGGCACCGTACGACTTGAGGACGTCATGCAATCTATTCCTGATGGTGAGAAAGTTCTGCGAGAATTATTGAGCAATATGTTTGGTAAAGAGATAACTTCTAGCCGCACAGAAGCTTATCGACAGCTCAAAGCATTATACGCCATTGCTCGTTACGTTTCTGGCGGGCCCGTTGATGTTAGATCCCCTTTTGAAAAGCCCTTAACGTTAAAAAATGTTATGAATATCAACAAATGGAGTATTGACCCCGCTTTATTTGAAATAGATTTGAGCAAAATAGAAAATGAAATCTATCACATGAAATTATTGCCCGTTATTAAACAGGGTTGGATATGGAAGTATACAGAAAAAGCATCTCTTGCGGATGCAGATTCATCAGGTTTTATTTTAATCCTAGGGAAAGATTCTTCGGTACTCAACTCTGTCATATTAAATAGTCTTGCAGAGAAACGAACGGAACAAGTTAAAAAACTTATTGCATTCAAAAGAAAACAAACAACAGATCCACAACAATTGCGCTATTTAGATATATGTGAAGCTATAGTTGATGAAATACGTATATTGGCTGAACAGGATCGGTTGCAGGCGATTAATGAACGGAAAAAAAGTACTATTGATCCAAAAATATATGATATGATCCGTGATTATATAGAGAAAAATTATTATACGGGTCTAATAAATCCCGTTTTTGATGCGGGGATGACAGAAAAAATTATCACAGCACAACAAAAAGAAGAAATAAAAAAGTATGTGCAAGTGCTTGATCAAATTGCGCAAGAATGGGCGCATGAAGTAGAATTCTTGTTACGAGAAGGATCTCGAGACACTGCATCAAAAGCTAGTCTGGAACGGCAACGCAAAATAGACAGCACCAAGAGACCTCAATTTAGTAAGGAAGAAGTGTACGGTGCTTTGGATCTTAGTTCGGATGCTACACCTCGACAGATATTGGGAATAAAAGAAGGGGCAAGCAAAGCTGAAATTAAGAAAGCACAATTAACGCTATTGAAACAATGGCACCCTGATGTTAATAAAAAACCTATTGCGACTGAAGTTTTCAAGTTAATTTCAGAAGCTGGCAAGAAGCTATTATAATTTTTTATGTTAAATAATTAAACTCGCCGTTGAGAATAACGCTGCGAGCGCGATTGAACATGTATTGATGTCCATTTGGGTTGGGATGATACGTGTCATTGCGTAACATGCCAAATGTCCACGGATAACTCATGTCAATAAAATAAACGGGTAGCCCATACTCTGTTCTTAATCGTCTGCAGATACTTCTTTGTATATCAAACCAGCATTGTCGCCTTCTTTCCATTCCGCTACTGAGAGGAGTTATAACGGAGTAATCTGGTATTGTTGGAGAAACGAGAAATGTTGTGTTGCAGTTTGGGTTATTTATATTGAATCCTGCAAGCCACGCAATATATCCCGTTGCTGTTGAGCTGGCATTATAATTAATTAAAATAGTATGGGGTGCATTGCTTCCTGTGTCATATACAAATAATACATCATTAATATCGCCCCCAAGTTGTGTAACTGGACTATTATGTGTTACTTGTTGAGCGACAACAATGGGCGTTCCATCGATAGTTACATCCCAAAAAATAGTATTACTCACGCAGGGCATAGCAATGCAAACAAATTGCCCAGTGACGGTTGCTGTTAATGTTGAGTTTGCGGTTGATGTTTGGAGTCCCCATAGGCCCAGAATAGGTGTAGTAGTCCAAACGCCGGTTGTACTTGCATCGCGAGCATTTACTTTTTGGCTATCCGGTAGGCAAGTGAACATGACCATAGTTTCTGTTGTTCTTCTAAATTCATCAAATATATTATCATTTGCAGGTCCATAACCGATATCATTGGTGCCAAATGCTTGAAAATTAGTTACGTTTGTTCCTGGCGGATACGTTGTATATATTTGCTGTATGCTATCATTTATCATAGTTCCATTAGAAGCATACATATTTTCGGTAGAGCCAAAATAATTACATAAAAGGTTTGGCCACCGTTCGCTTGGTAAAACAAATGCTCCAAATGCAAAAGAATCGCCATAAATGTTGACGGTGCCGGCCATTGCTGCGGTGAGCGGTGCGTAAGCTGGTACGTAATTTGCAAAAATTGCGGTGTTCATGCTGCCTGTATTTGAAAGTGTCATGTTATTGCCTGTAATGCTTCCTGTTACATTCAAGTTGCCACCAATGTTTGCATTCCCTGCTACCGCCAACGTATTGCTTGATAATGACGAGTTAGAAGTAATGCTGCCAGCGGTAAGATTATTAATGATGTTTGCACTGTTGCCAGCAATACCTCCTGTTACATTCAAGTTGCCGCCAATATTTGCATTCCCTGCTACCGCCAACGTATTACTTGATAATGACGAATTAGAAGTAATGCTGCCAGCAGTAAGATTATTGGTGATGTTTGCACTGTTGCCAGCAATACTACCTGTTACATTCAAGTTGCCGCCAATATTTGCATTCCCTGCTACTGCTAACGTATTGCTTGATAATGACGAGTTAGAAGTAATGCTGCCAGCGGTAAGATTATTAATGATGTTTGCACTGTTGCCAGCAATACTACCTGTTACGTTCAAGTTGCCACCAATATCTGCATTCCCTGCTACTGCCAACGTATTGCTGGATAATGAAGAATTAGATGTGATGCTGCCAGCAGTGAGATTATTGGTAATGTTTGCGCTATCCGCTGAAAGATTACCCGTTATTTGTAGGTTGCCATTGATAATGGTAAGTCCTGAGATGATTAAGTTATTGGTGGTTATTGAGTTTGATGTAATATTGTCGGCTGTTAATGAGTGACCGACTGTTGCATTCCCCTCTATAGTAGCATCATCCAGAACGGTTAATTTTCTGGCTATTAATTGATTATTGACAACAAGATTCCAAAATTTTTTTAGCATACGTGTGTGAGTCAGAATATCATTTTCTTCGTGATATTCAGTTGCTCCAAGAGTAATTAGGTGAAGGGTGAAAAATAGCAAAAATATTTGTTTCATAGTGACATCTTTTTTGTTAAAAAAATTATTTACATGTAATGTAGTATGCTGCGCGATCACCTGTCTATGGATGGGCGTTTTTATTAAAATAATAGTAACTTACCTATGAAAGTGTAAATATGATTCACCCAGATCTTCTTGCCGTGCAAAAGCTTGCGTATATACCGAGCGGTTTAATGTGCACAGATATTGTTCAAGAAGCAGAAAGTCAAGAATATGGGGCATGCGAATTTACCATGAACAACAAGCGCATAAAGTTTAGGGTGAGTAAAATTACGCCAACAAAAATTGGCCAGTTTGTTACGCTCTGGAAGCGTAGTAGCGCTGGGCCTATAGCCCCCTATGATATGGCAGACGCAATCGATTTTTTTGTGGTGAGCGTACGTACTGCTGAACATTTTGGCCAATTTGTTTTCCCTAAGTACGTTTTGCATGAGCATGGTTTTGTTTCTCAGTATGGCAAGGGCGGCAAGCGCGCCATGCGCGTGTATCCACCATGGGATGTAACTGATAGCGCACAGGCTCAGAAAACCCAATCATGGCAAGTTAGGTATTTTTTTGAAATTGATCAAAATGGATCTATTGATACTGCCAAAATTCAGAAACTATTTTTGTAAAATTTGTTGGGGTTTTCGTTAATTTTTTAGCAGTATAACGGCTTATTTTAATGCATTATTCTGTTATAATTAAACAGTATGAGAATATATTTAAATTTAAGGATAATATATGGCAATAATCAAATTATCAAAAAATATGATTATTGAAGCAAAAATAATGAGACTTATTGAAGAAAATCCCGATCTAACGTATGAATTTATTAAGAATATTCTTATAGCTCAGCAAGAGGCCATCGCTAACAAATTTGAGAAATACGCATGTTAAATATTTTGCATGAAAAACAAGAGCATAGTACGTATAATTTATGGTTTTTGTGTTTTTTTAAAGATAAAATGAATTTTTTTCTATTTTTGGCTATTTTTCCATATAACACTTTAAATGCTGGTTCTCCGAGTGATGAGAGCTTATTGTATATAAATAAATCGGTTCAGGAGATGGCAAAAAAATTTGATATGAACGCTCCTAAAATCTTTTTACAGACAACTTTGAGGACTCAAGAAGGTAGCGAGAGGCCACGGCGACGAGATATGAGTCTTATATTTGGCAATTTATTTATAGGAGATTATTTATGGGAGCACTTGACTGACGAGGAATTAGAATTTTTAATAGCACGAGAGTTTGTTCATTGTTATCACTGGCATAGGTTAAAAAAAATATTTTTTATATGCGCTGTTTGTTGTATTGATTATTGTCTTTTAGATAGAAATAACGGTTTATTAAGTCAAGGTAAAGATTGTCAAGAAATGGCTGCCGGGCTTTTATTGTTTGAATTGCTTATGTATATAAGATTTGTAATAAATCAGGAACGCTTTGCTGATAAAGAAGCATTAAAAACAACTCAGAATCCACAAGCTTTTGAAAGTGCTTATAAAAAAACGTATCCTAAGTGGTTGCAAGTGTTTTTTGCTATGGTTCCGTTTGAGTGATGCAAAAGATATTATAGCTTGGCAAGAGGCTGTACTTTCTTTTTAACTTCTGTAATAAGTTGGCCAACTATTTGTAAAAGTTCTTTATTGCTTATTTCGAGTTGTGCAATGCGGGCGTGGTCTTTTTGCCATTCATTTAAAAGCATTATTGGTAAGTATTGGTACTGTATAGTTTCTGGCAGGCCTTCATTATTTTTAACAACAATGTTGGGATAAATGTCTTCTACTTCTTCAGCAATAAGGCCGTATTCAAGATGGTTATCATTTTCATGTGTAATATAATTGAACGTAACTGGATGTAATGTATATAAATTTTCTGTTGCGTCGCCCATATCTTGAATATTACGTTTTACTCGTCGCGATGAGGATACCGTTCCTAGCTGATTAGCTGAATCAACGAGTACCGGTATAGCAGCATTACTTGTTGTAACGCCATGAATTCCACCAATGTAACAAGAAGTGCCGCTTGTTACGCCTATATGTATTTGGCCATTAACTGAACCGGGCGATTCAAGTGCGCCTATTATAATGGAGTTGCTGGCATTATAATTGTTTGGGCTGCCGCCGGCGTTTAATCCAATGATAACGTTATTTGATCCTGTGGTAAGCGAAAGAGCAGCATTATTTCCGACTGCTGTATTGCCGGTCCCCGTATCGTTGTTGAATAGAGAAAATGTGCCAATGGCTGTATTATTGTCGGCTGCAACGCTATTTTGAAGAGAAGATACTCCAACGGCGGTATTGCTGTTGCCGATGGTGTTATTTTGCAGTGCAGATGTGCCAATTGCGGTATTCGCACTACCCGTAGTATCACTTTGAAGGGAAATTGATCCAACTGACGTGTTATTATTTCCAGAAGTTAGATTTAATAATGTTTCTGTTCCGACGCCTGCATTTCCATTGCCAGTTAACGTAAAATTACCGGCATCTGTACCTAAAAAGGTGTTCGATGTTCCATAAGCGTGCATAAATGGATTTGTTGCAAGAACTATTTGCCCACACGTAGCTGTTGTTGCGGGTAAATTCAGTACACAAGTATCCACTGATTCGGTATCTATGCAGGATGTTGTTAAACAACTATTAAAATTTAAATTGCCGTTTACGGTGAGATTGTTGAGTGTGGTATCCTGATATACCCTTAAGTTGTTTGTTGTTACATTTTTTTCGACGAGCAGAGAATAGAGTATTTTGAGTTTTCGTCGTGTGCGCGTTATAGGCTCATTTTGATCGTGGTTTCCGTAAGTGTTTAAACAAATAATGCTGAACAGAATGTGGTAAAAATAGGAAGATTGCTTCATTAAAAATTCCCTCAGGTACACAGGCTATATTTTTTAATTATTAATTAAAATTTATTATATGCGTCAAGAAATAGCTTTAATGCATTTGACAAGCTACATAAATAGGGACAAAATGATCCCTATTATGAAAACAATGACACCACAACAACAACAATTTTTTGCAGCATTGCCTGCTTCTTGGAAAACGCCGCTCGCAACTGTTTGTCATACAGCAGAGATTGAAGCATTAGTGGAGTATTTACAGCTACGTGAAGCAGCTGGTGCAACAATATATCCGGCAAAAAAAAATATATTTGCGGCATTGCGCGAAACACCGTTTGATAAAGTTAGTGTCGTTATTGTGGGTCAAGATCCTTATCATGGCCCTGGTCAAGCACATGGATTAAGTTTTAGCGTACCGCTAGGCGTCCGCATCCCACCATCTTTACGCAATATTTTTAAAGAACTTCACAAAGACATTGGTGTGGCTATTCCTCATAATGGTACGTTAACTGGTTGGGCGCAACAAGGCGTGTTATTGCTGAATGCCATTTTAACCGTTGAAGAGGGCAAACCAGCAAGCCATGCAGGAAAAGGGTGGGAAATTTTTACTGATGCTATTATTGAGCAATTGCTTAAGCGAGATCATCCAACGGTCTTCATGTTGTGGGGTGCTTATGCCCAAAAAAAAATGCAACATCTACATATTCATATGGATCCATCGCGGCATTTAATCTTAAAAGCCGCTCATCCGTCCCCATTGTCAGTAACTGGTTTTTTGGGATGCCGCCATTTTTCACAAGCAAATGCTTTTTTACAACAACATAATCTACCGGAAATTAACTGGGGCTGACCTGTCTCCTGATCAGCATTTCACTACATTTATTGCCAGGTAAATGCAATTTGACAATAAGATTAAAATATGATTTACTATTAAAGATAATATATTTAAAATAATTTTACTTTATAAAAATATTTGTGAAAGACGTTATGAACATAAAATTATTTTTATTACTGCTTTCAATGTTATTAACTGGACATATAGTCGATGCGCATAAGTGTATAGATGTAATACAAAGCCAGTGTCATAAGCATGACATTGAACCATTGATCAAAAATAAACGCTTTTTTAATAATCATGCAGAAGATAGATTTAAGCATATACTTGATGCAGCAAAGATTTTTTGGGCAACAAAAACTTCATTTAAAAAATATTTTACGGATAATCCAGCACGTTGGATCCAACGTGATATGGTACTGCAAAAATCGGTTCCTTTGCAACTGCAATGGATTGGGCATGCATCATTCCTCATCCAAGTAAATGAATTTAATATTCTTACTGATCCAATATTTTACGATCTGAATGCTGTGTTATATCCACGCAAAACGCCTGTGGGTATCGAGCCAAGAAATTTGCCTCAAATAGACTTTGTAGTTATTTCTCATAATCATAGAGATCATTTAGATGAAGCTAGTATGAATATTCTTAAATCTCATCAACCTATTATGCTGGTTCCGCAAGGTACGAAAGCTTGGTTTACCAGTCGTGGGTTTGAACATGTTATAGAAAATATCTGGTGGCAGATGACTACGTTCGATCGTAATGGTTATACCATAAAATTTACTTTTGTTCCTGCGGTACATTGGTCTGGACGAGATCCGTTTGATGCGCATGCCTCATTATGGGGTGGGTGGATGATCAAGGCGAATAATAAAACAGTATACTTTGCTGGTGATACTGGGTTTAATGAACCGATTTTTAAAGCTATTACAGACTATGCAAGAACTATTGATTGTGCATTGTTACCCATAGGACCATGTGAACCACGCTCTCTTATGTGTCATTCTCATATGGGGCCTGAGGATGCTGTTGCGGCATGTAAAATTCTCAATGCACAAGTATGTATACCAATGCATTGGGGAACTTTTGGATTGGGCCCAGACTCATTTGATACGCCAATTAAACGGTTGGATATAGCATGGAAAGCGCATGTTTCTGCCGAGTCTCAAGACAAATTATACAAAATTAAGTTTGGTGAACGAATCAGCGTTTAATATAAATTTAGAATACAGCCCTTAAAGAAGCGGGATGTCGGGCGTAGCTCGAAGAGCGAAGCTTGGTGTGCCCGGCGGGACTCGAACCTGCAACCTACGGATTCGAAGTCCGGCGCTCTGTCCAATTGAGCTACGGGCACATATAGTATGTCAAAAAAGTACCATATATTTAGATAAAAAGCCAGTCCCTTATGATATTATTACACAAAATAGTAATTCAATTTGAAAAAATATACAATTGTAATTGCGAGTTTTTACACATTTTGTTATGCTTACATAAGTATTAAACAGTAACTACGAGGTTTTTATGAAAAAATATGCAATTTTTTTTTGCGCACTATATTGTGCGATAATGTTGTCTAACAATACTGATAGAGCTATCGGTTCTTTTATAGCGGGGACAAATACAGGTATATGGTTTAAAAAAGGAGATATTACGCACAGCAAGCACGAGGCTATCGTGAATGCTGCAAACGAACAGCTTGCTCATGGTGCTGGCGTGTGTGGAGCAATTTTTGCGGCAGCAGGAGCTGATGAGCTACAAAAAGAGTGCGATGCTTATCCTGTTATAGATAATAATGTCCGTTGCCCGGTTGGACAAGCGCGAGTGACATCAAGCTGCAACTTAAAAAAACAGGGAATTCAATGCATTATACATGCCGTTGGCCCTGACTGTAGAATTATTAAAGATACAAAAAAGCAGGATGCATTGTTGCGAGACGCTTATTATAATTCTTTGTTGTTGGCGGATGAGCAGCACGTTACGTCTATCGCGTTCCCTTTTATTAGTTCCGCAATTTACGCTTTTCCAAAAGAACGTGCTGCTCAGATAGCAGTAGATACTGTTAGAGAATATATATGTGCACATAGAAAAACATGTGTTACGTCTGTAACGTTTATCTTGTTTTCTCAGGCAGATTTTGATTTATTTGCTCACATGCCTGTTAAAAAATAAGCTAAAAATTCTGTTAAGTTTTATTGTTTGTGGTTGCTTAATCAAGTAGACTGAGAATGCACATGATAAAGAAAGGGTTCTTATGAAAGCTATAGAGTTTACGACTAAAGCAAAAAATGGGGTTATTGAAATTCCAAAAGAATATCTTACAACGCTTCATAATGAATTTAGAGTTATTATTTTGGTTGGGCCGGAAGTTGTTGTAGATAAAAAAAGAAAGAAACTTTCATCGATCAAAATAAAAACCAAGGGTTTGGTTTTTGATCGAGATGAAGCAAATGAGCGATAAAATTTTCCTTGATACTAATACTTTGATCTACGCATATTCTGTCGATGAACCATTAAAAAAATTAGCTATCGAACAAATTATAGAAAATAATTACGATATCATTTTGAGCACGCAAGTTATCAACGAGTTTGTTAATGTTATGAGTAAGAAAAGAAAAATTCCTTTGAGCGAAATTGTTATTACTGTTGACGAACTTGTTGCTAATTTTTTTATTGTTCAAGTAACCATGCAAACTATTCAACAGGCTTTGATGCTTTCTCAAAAATATCATTACTCATACTTTGATAGTCTTATTATCTCTTCAGCGCTTGAACATGGTTGCTCAATATTATATACGGAAGATATGCATCATCAGCAGCTAATAGAAAATAAACTTTTCATTAAAAATCCATTTATGCGCGGGTAAAATAAGCTAAAAATTCTGTATTACCCTGCGTGCCTTTGATGGGGGATTCTATAACCCCATGAAAAGTAAATCCCGCTTCAATAATTCCGGCGATTACTTTATCGACAATTTTTTTATGTAGCAGCGGATCAGTGATAATCCCTTTGCGCCCAACTTCATGCTTTTCAGCTTCAAATTGGGGTTTTATGAGCGTAATGAGTTGACCATTCGGTTTGAGCAATTGTTTGACGACAGGTATAACTTTTAAGAGAGATATAAATGACAAGTCAAGCGTTGCGAGATCAACTTGTTCTGGCAGTGATTCAAGATGTCGTAAATTAGTTTTTTCCATGACAATAACGTTGGGGTGCTGGCGAATTTTTTCATGCACCTGTCCATGCCCAACATCAACCCCATATACCCTTGCCGCTCCTTTTTGTAATAAGCAATCGCTGAACCCCCCAGTGGAAAGCCCTGCATCAAGTATAACCAGTCCGTTAACATCGATGTTAAAATACTCGAGAGCTTTTTCTAATTTGAATCCTGCTCTGCAGACATAACGTGGTTCTTCATGCGTGAGAATAATCTCTGCCGTGGGTTTTACGGCGACGCCCGCTTTGGTCATCGGCTTGCCATCTACGGTAACCTTGCCTTGAACGATCCAGCTATTCAGCTGGGTTCTGCTATATTGAGGATATTGTTCTTGTAATGCTGCATCGAGCCGTTTTTTTTGTGTCATAATCTCTTAGTATATCACAATTGACGAGAAAGATATAACGCCCATTTTTTATTGATAATGCCCTCTCTGCGCTTACAATTGACGCATAACTATAATTATATAATAATAGCCCCCATGTTACATATATGTTTATTTTTTTTTGGGAGTAATTATGAAAGTAATTTTTAATATAATACCGTTGCTATTTCTTGTGCCTGCGCAGGCTATGCAGCTTACGCGTTTGGTGAAGACCGCGAGCAACAATGCCGTATATAATCGAGCATTTTGCACTCACTCATTTAAAAATTTTTCTCAGCAGCATCTCAATGCTCTTTTAGCCTCATCAGAAACAAGAATAGAGTTTAAAAAAATATTTAATGATTTGCATGAATGCGATAAGAGACAAGCAAAACATTTATTTTTGCGACAAAAAGATAATTATTTACAGGAAATACATAAAGAAATATCCGAGATAAAAAACCCTGAATTAAAAGATGCAATAAAATATGGCGCCGGATCGTTAGCAGGCCTTAGCTTAATAATACCAAGCATAATATTTAATATTGAGTGTATGGATGGTCTTAATGTACCTTTATTAGTTCAATTCGCTTTGTTGGCTCCAATGTTTGCGGGAACAACGCTTCCTGCCTTATTTGTTGGAGGTGGTTGTGGAGCACAAGCTCTTGAATCAATTTCTCTGGCGAAAAAACAATCAGAAATCAATGGGCATATCCGTGATAGATTATTTGAAAAACAGAAAGCTGTTCAAGAATTGTCTGAGATTTTTGAATCTAAAAAAATAAATTGAGAGAAATTATGAAACTTGTTTTTAATATAATACTTTTGTTATCTATTGTGTCTGCGCAAGCTATGCAGCTCACGCGTGTGGGGCGTATGAGCCAGGTGGTGGGCAAAAATTCGATGCATTCCAGATCATTTTGCACGCAATCGCCTGTACAATTTTTGCACAAGCATTTTGAAGAACTTATCGCTTCTCCGATAAAGCGAGCGGAATTTAAAAAAGCATTTATTAATTTTAATGAGCTTGACAAGAAAACAGTAAAAGATTTGTTTGTGTTTCATAAAAATAGTTATTTGCAAGAAAAGAATAAAGAAATAGCCGAGATAAAAAATCTGACAATCAATCAGAGGATATTGTGTGGCGTCGGATCATTGGCAAGTTTTAGTTTGGTGTCGCCTAGCGCTAGGTTGGCGGACGAAGTTGCTGGCAAATGTGCTGACTTTACTGATTCTGACATAATCGGGGTGTCTGTATTTTTTCCTATGTTTTTTGGAATCACTGCGCCTTTAGGATTAGTGTGTCTTCGTCTAGCGGTAGCAGTAATTGACGGCGAACCGCTTGATGGTGGTGTCGACTATCATCGTAAGAGATTATTTGAAAAGCAAAGCGCGATTCAAGAACTGTCGGATATTATGGAAACTAAAGAATAAATTGGGAGAGATTATGAAACTTGTTTTAAATATAATACTTTTACTGTCTATTGTGCCTGCGCAGGCTATGCAGCTTACGCGCGTGGGGCGATTAGGGAACGCGCTGAGTAAGCATTCGATGCATGGTAAATCATTTTGTACGACGCAATCGCCTGTACAATTTTTGCACAAGCATTTTGAAGAACTTATCGCTTCGCCAGAAAAAAGAATGGATTTTGAAAAAAGATTTAATAATTCGAGTGAGCTTGATCAAAACAGTGTAAGAGCTTTGTTCTCGACTCAAAAAAATAGTTATTTGCAAGAAATAAATAAAGAAATGGCTGGGATAAAAGATCCAATAATCAATGGAAGAATGTTGTGTGGAGTTGGAGCATTGACAAGTTTTACTTTAGTGGGTCCTACTTACATATTAGCATTTGAAGTTGCTAACAAATGTGCAGATATAACCGGTTCTGATGTAATTGGAGCTGTCCCACTTATACCTATAATTGCTGGTTCGCTCTCATTGACTATGATTGGTGGTGTCTTAATGGGTGCCGCGATTGGTAGTGGTTCTGAGTTTAATTATCAGGTGCGTACAAAAAAGAATGCAAGAAAACGTGAGCAATTATTTGAAAAGCAGAAAGCGGTTCAAGAATTGTCTGAGATTTTTGAATCTAAAAAATAAAAATTTGTGTGCATATTAAAGTTGGTTTAAAGAGGGGAAGGCATAGCGCCTTCCCCTTAAAAATTAAAGCTCTTGCACTTCTTTAATAAATGCTTCTGGAGAAACATCAAGAAGTTCGCTGCCCCATTTTTTGAGAATTGTTCCTGATTGCGGATCAATCAAGAGTATTGTCGGGAAGCCTATAATCGAAAATTTATTTTGTATCGATGAACAGGGTTCTGCTTGCGGATTAGTGCAATCTATGTGAACCAATGTAAATTTTTGTAACGCAGTAATGACCTGTGCATTGCCAAAGAGATTGCGTTCAATAGCTTTGCATGATGAACACCAGGCAGCTCCAAAATCTATCATGAGTAATGTTTTGTTGTCTAGCGCTTGCGTTATTGCTAATTCATAATCAGAAAGCCACGCTTCATGCATGGTATGTTCCTGAGAAATAAACGTTGTTTTATAAGCTTGAAAAAGTGATAGACCAGCACTTATGAGTAAGATGAGACCTACAAGATATTTGTAGCGTTTCAGCGTTTTAGCGTCATGCTTTTTTATAGAAGCGATATAAAAGCTGCCACAGACTAATAAAAATCCTGCAGCAAGTAAGAGCACGAGATACCATGGTGCAATGTTGCTGATATAATAAAAACACATGCTGATTAACATGAGCCCGAAGAGTTTTTTAACTTCGATCATCCACATGCCTGCACGCGGAAGAAGATTGAGCGAGCTTGAAAATGTTCCGATAAGTAATAACGGCATGCCAAGACCTAATCCAAAACAATATAGTAGCGAAAAGCCGAGCAGTTTATTGCCCAATGTTGCAACAACGCTTAATAACAGTAAGAGCCCTGGTGAAAGGCATGGAGATGCAACAGATCCACTGATTGCACCAAAAATAAATGCAGAAATATATGATCCCTGGCGAACCGTATGATTTTTTGGTTGCATAAAGCGTGGTATGTACATTTCATAGATACCGAGCATGGATCCGGCAAGGTACAGCAAAAAAGAACAGAGTAAGAGAACAAATGTTGGATTGCCTAATAATAAACCAAATTGAGCGCTTCCTGATGCTGCCAAAAGACCGAGCAGAGCAAAGGTTGTTGCAATCCCCATGGTATACGATAAGGCGAGCAGGAAATTTTTTGCAATACTGCTACCGCTGCTTGTTTGTAAAATACCAACAGTGATAGGAATCATAGGATAAATGCACGGAGTTAAGCTCATCATAATTCCCAATAAAAATGCAGTGAGGAAACGTACGGCAGGGTGTTGTGTCGTTTCGATAGCTTGAGAGAGTTGTTTTTTTAAGAGGGTGAGAGCGTTTGTTATATATGATATAACATGTGTAATATTTTCTTTGAAAAGCTTTACAAGCGACGTTGGCTGATACGACCTATTGGGGCATGTTATACGTTGTGTTGGCTTTTCTTCAGTAATCTGTGCTTCTTCGTTGCTCGCAATATCAAAAAAATGTTCTTCGGGTTTATTTTTTTCCCGTATATAGCGCATATAGAGCTGAGCGGGGTTATTGTTGTGCTTGTTTTTATGAGCGATAATAGTGAATGTAACGGGGCCTTGAAATACGTCTACGCGCTCTTGTGATATTGTGTCAAAAATTGTGGTAGCAGGTGTAGCGCTTTGCCACGGCTGAAGTTGAATGTCCTGATTGTCTAGTGAAAAAGCTAGCGAATCTTTGTAAATATATTCCTGTGGGCTGAGATTACATGTAACAGAAAGCTCATGTGTTGTGTCATCAATTATTGTATCGTTGAACGTGCACGGTATGGCCGCTGTGGCGGATATCGTCGATAGCGATAAAAAATGTATCATAAAAATTGATACTAGATTTTTTTTAATCATAAAAGACCCTTTTTGTGAAGTAATTATTTGCAATTTTGAACGCTCTATCTTACACTTTTAGTATAGCATGAATTTTTTAGGGGCTGTAGCTCAGTTGGTAGAGCGCATGGATGGCATTCATGAGGTCACCGGTTCGATCCCGGTCAGCTCCACCAGTCTTATAATTATACCAACTCTTCTATTTTTATATTGCCCTTAACAACATCCAGAGTGATTGGTGCTCCGCCATTACCGAATGTTGCCTTAAGATCTCGCATAACATTTTTCCATGCAGTTTTATTGAGCAGCGTTTTAATAGGGTTTAAAGTGACATTAAGAGTGCTTTCTATTGCTCCATGTAATGTTTTTGCATGAAGGTTTGCATTGATAGTTCTATCAAGATACAGTGTAATGCCCTTGCCAGCTTCTAGAAAAAGACTTGCTGTAGAAGGTAATTTTTTTTGTTGTGCACTAATTTTTCCATGCGGTGCTTTTGCGGTAATGGTCGATATGCCATTATTGATAAAAATATCACCATTTTCTGTTATTACTGATAGTATGCCTTCGGTGCCATTAAGTGTAATCAAGCCTTTTTTAGTGACAAGATTTACGGTTGCTCCTGTGGGAACTAAAAATGTGTAATCGAGCATAGTTTCTACATCGCTTTTTGAACGAGTGGAAACTATAACATGGGAACTTTTTATTTCTGTATGTAGCGCTGTATCATTGAGCTCATCATATGAGCCTTGCATTTCGATAAATAGTTTTTTTTGTTTGAACGGTTTGAGTGTAACGTTTCCATAAACTTCTATGGTTATTGTAGCGCTTGGATTTATATCATATTCTTTGGTGATGATTTCTGTTTGTTTTTTATTCCAGAGTGATGACCAAAAATCTTGCCAAGATCCTTGCCAAGAACCTTGCAATGTAAAGCTGTATAATGAAAGGCTATAGAGTACTATAGTAGAAAATATTCTTTTTTTTAGCATAATGTCCTTTATGAGAGTAAAATATTTTATAATTGTTATATAGTGTAACAAAAATAGTTTAGGTTGCCATGAATAGTATATATATTTCTTCTGAACAAAAAAAAGCATTAGCCACACTTTTCGAGCTGCATCCTATTATTAATGCAGTTGCTCAGGATTGCATGCGTACCGGTGGTAAAATATATCTTGTTGGCGGCGTTGTACGTGATGTGGTGATGAATCTGCCTATAAAAGATATTGATGTTGAAGTGCATGGGCTTACGCTTGAGCAGTTGACATTAGTATTGCGTCAATATGGCATTGTAAATTATGTGGGAAAAAGTTTTGGCGTGTTGCGTTTAGAGCACAGTATCATTGATTGGTCTTTGCCGCGTACGGATAGTGTTGGTCGTAAGCCGGAAGTTGTTGTTGATCCGTCACTTGATATTACTCGTGCATTACAGCGTCGTGATCTTACCATGAATGCGCTTGCATTGGATGTTGAACAGGATTGTATTATTGATCCGTTTGGCGGAATTTTAGATATACAGAATAAGATATTGCGCTCGCCCGACATTGCTTTTTTTGCAGAAGATCCCCTGAGATTTTTTAGAGTTATGCAATTTATTAGTCGCTTTGACATGTATCCGGATGCTATTTTGGAGAATACGTGTCGCACTATGAATCTTGCAGGTGTTTCTCGTGAGCGCATAGAGCAAGAGTTTGAAAAACTGCTTCTTCAATCGACATTTCCATCATTAGGCATTCGATGGTTGCAGTCCATTGGTCGATTAGAAGAATTATTTCCTGAGCTGGCAGCTCTTGTAGTTGTACCGCAAAATCCTGCATGGCACCCGGAAGGCGATGTTTTTGAACATACAATGCAGGTTGTAGATGCTGCTGCAGCGCTTACTATTACTGATAAAGAAACTCGTTTAATTATTTTATATGCTGCATTGTGTCATGATCTTGGCAAAGTGACGACAACGCGCGAGAAAGATGGAAAAATAATAAGTTATGGGCATGACGAAGCTGGCGTGCCTCTTGCGCAACAACTATTAAAGCGAATTACTCATGCGGCGCACATTATTGATTCGGTGAAAATTCTTGTTCGTCATCATATGGCGCCGGGGCTTTTTGCGCGTCAAAATGCGTCAGCATCGGCGTATAAAAGATTAGCGCTTAAGGTATCACCAGAGGTTTCTTTAGAAATGTTATCATATCTTTCTTACGCAGATTTTCGCGGGAGAAATGGTGAAGAGAACAGGCCCTTAATAGGATCCGTTCCAGAAGTTGATGTTTTTGTGCAAAAAGCACGCGATTATAATCTTTTACACGCGCCGGAAAAACCATTATTAGAGGGTAGAGATCTTCTTGATAACATTGAGCCCGGCCCGCGCATAGGCGCACTTGTTCGAGAAGCTTATCAGATCCAAATTAATGAAAATATTCGCGATAAAGAGCTATTAAAAACAAGAGTTTTAAAAATAAAAAAAGCTTAGAATCTTTTTTTATCAAACTTTCCCGTTAATTCACGAGTTCTTAATGCTAACAATACATTTTTTTGACGTGTTTTTTTTGCGAATTGTTCATACTCAACTTTTGCGCCTGCTGTAATAATTTCTTTGATTGCGTAAGGCTTTTGAGCTATACAATCTTTGACAAGAGTTCTAAATGTTGCATCTGGGTATCGAATCAGATCAGGAGGTGTTACGCCATTTTTGTTTTTTGTTGTATCCATTGTAGGCAATAATTCTTTTTGCCAAGCGTGATATAGAAACAGTTTTACAATAAATCTTTTGTTTTCCATGGTCAGATCATTATCATCCCATGACCGACTTAAGTTACAAGCTATGTGCATGGGTGTATTGTGGTAAGTGTCTTTTATGAATATATTTGCCCCATGATCAATTAATTCTGCGATTTGTTGTGTATTGTGTTTTTTGGTTGCTTTATGTAGCGGGCTTTCTCCATCAGCGTCTTGTGCATCTACTTGAGCGCCGGCGCTCAATAATAATTGTGTTGTGGTTGAATTTTTTGACATATGAAGCGGTGTTGTTCCCGCAGGAAACCAACTTGGAGACACTGTTAACAGAGAAGTATTGCTTCCTTGCATATCAAGGCGAGCGCCTTTGTTCAGCAAAGCTTTTACAACTTCAGTTTGATTATTGTATACAGCTCCGTGCAATGAGGTCAGTCCATTTAGATCTTGAAGGTTTGGGTTAGCTCCTGCAGCGAGTAATATTTCCATAACAGCAATTTGTTCAGGGGTTTTACAATGATGTAAGCTAAGATAGTGTAAAGGCGTTTGCCCGTTTTTATTTTGAATATCTGGATTTGCATTATGCTTGAGTAAAACTGATGTAATTTCGGTAAATCCGTCTAGCAGTAGAGCATTATAGTGCAATGGTGTATTGCCACTGTTATTTTGAATATTAGGGTCTGTTTTTTTATGCAGTAATGTTTTGACTGTGTGTAGATCGTTTTTGATAACCGCGTCTATCAATTCGATGTTTCCACCAGCTTGAATGCTTGTAGACACTATGAGTAATAATAATAAATTTAACATAATGCTTTTCCCATCAGGTAATTAATTTTAATATGGCTGTGTGCAATTTTATCAGATTTGTTTTGATTGTCTATTGAAATGTAAGCTTAATTAGTCTTATATGGTGCTTGCATAATCATTTTTGAGTGTGATAGTTTTTAATATATGTATATTTTTTATAATGCATTAATTACTCTTGATAATAATTTAGACGCTTTAAGCAAAACGTATAGTGCGAATCTGTTATATGGTACAAGATTTGCTGCTGATTACCCACAGTTAATTATTAATAAAAATCTATTTTCGCCGCTTGAGCATTGTTATCAAATACGCGTTCTAGACCAAATTGGAGTGGTGTGCAGAAAGCACGCGATTATAATCTTTTACACGCGCCGGAAAAACCATTATTAGAAGGCAGAGATCTTCTTGATAGTATTGAGCCTGGCCCACGCATAGGCACACTTGTTCGAGAAGCTTATCAGATCCAAATTAATGAAAATATTCGCGATAAAGAGCTATTAAAGAAAAGAGTTTTAAAAATAAAAAAAGCTTAGAATCTTTTTTCATCAAACGTTCCCGTTAATTCACGAGTTCTTAATGCTAACAATACATTTTTTTGACGTGTTTTTTTTGCGAATTGTTTATACTCAACTTTTGCGCCTGCTGTAATAATTTCTTTGATTGCGTAAGGCTTTTGAGCTATGCAGCCTTTGACAAGAGTTCTCAGTTTTGCATCTGTGTATGGAATCAGATCAAGAGGTGTTACGCCACTTTTGTTTTTTGTTGTACCAATTATAGGCAATAATTCTTTTTGCCAAGCATAATATAACAATAGTTGTGCAATGTCGGAGGATGATTGAGCCAATTCAAAGGCATAATGCACAGCTGTATTGCCCCAAGTGTTCTTTATGAATAAATTTGCTTCATAATTAATTAACTCTTGAATTTGCTTTATATGCATGCGTTGCACTGCATAAATGAGTGGTGTATTGCCCATGTAGTCTTGAGCATTTACTTGAGCACCAGCGCGTAATAATAATTTTGTTATAATTGACTCCTTTGAAATAAGGAGCGGCGTGGAGTCAAGAAAATCCTTATCTGCGTGTATTTGAATAAAGTAAGACCCTTGCACATTAACGAAAGCACCATTGCTGAGTAAATATTTTACGAATTCGATTGCATTATTGTATACGGCGCCATGTAATGGGGTTAATCCGTTTTTGTCTTGGATGTTGGGGTTTGCTCCTAAATTAAGTAATCTTGTTGCATCATGTATATTATTTTTCATAGCGGCTTGCACTAGTTTACAATCTTTGTCGATATGTTTTGGGGTACAGATTTGTCCGCCGGCTTGAGCTATGGTAGACGCTGTTAGTAATAATAATAAATTTAGCATGATGATATTTCTCGTTGATAATCAATTGTAATATAACAATGTGTAATTTTATCAGATACATCCGAGTTGTCGATTAAAATAAAAAATTAAATGTTGAAATTTTTAATATATGTTTGCTTGCGCAATAATTTTTGAGTGTGATAGTTTTTTAATATATGTATCTTTTTTATTAATTGGTGTCAGATATGAAAATTTTTTTTGCTGCGCTACTTTTTATTATGTTTTGCGGTGTTAAAGCAGATAATTTTGTGCATGCATTAATTACTCTTGATAATAATTTAGATTTTTTAAGCAAAACGTATAGTGCAAATCTGTTATATGGTACAAGATTTGCCGCTGACTACCCACAGTTAATTATTAATAAAAATCTATTTTCGCCGCTTGAGTATTGTTATCAAATACGCGTTCTAAATCAAACAGGAGTGGTGTGCGGATATCATGCGCTTAAAAATCTTTTTCTTTTTTTAGCGGCGTTAACCGCGCCTAGCTCATCAGAAGAAAAAAAATATCTTATTGATCTTGAAAGCCCAGAATATTTTACACAATTTAATACAAAGATAAGTACATTTTTAAAAAAACAAGATGTGTGTGGGGCTCTCAATGATGATGAGATAGCTCGTGTTATTAATAATATTGATAGATTTAGTGATCTTATGCCATCTGCCAGTGCTCAAAGAATTAAGTCATTAATTATGCCTCGGGTAATTGTTCCTAATCAATTTTCCCCTGAAAGAAAAAATATGATTATAGCCGATGGCGAGGCGGTTTTTACTGAATACGAACGGTATAGTATGCCCGATGCATATAAAGATGTATTTATTATGTACTATATTTTTTCAACGATTGATCCATCGTATATTGATAAATTATATAACAGCAAAAAAAATATCGATCAAGAACTGTACGGGTTTGTTCTTCAGGTTGGCAAGGGCCTCACGTCTGCTGCAACAGCACATTGGATTGCGATTGTTGTTAATTTACATGCCCAACGCAATGAATGTTTTATTCTTAATTCTATTGCCGGAGAAGGTCCCTTTGCGCTTGCGAGTAAAGAATTTATTACACACTACAAGCAACTGAATGATCTTACTTTGGAGGGATTGCAAGGCCTTATTGTGCGCGTAGCTGTTGCTCAGCATAATTTTTCTCTTGAAAGTATTGAAGTGTTAAAAAAAATACACGCGGAATCTGAAGAAGTAGTTTTACCCCAAAAAACTCTTATATTTCGATCGTACGATTCTATTCTCAATGAACGAGTTCAGGCGCTTGAAAATCTTATGAGCACGATTCGCAAATATGATAGTGCGTCAATTGAATTATTTAAGAATGTGTATAAACCTGTTTTATCAAAAAAAATAAATATGTTACGTGATGTTATTGAGCAAGCAGGGCAAGAAAAACTTATTTCTGAAAAAGAAATGAAGAATCTGCTCGCTAGAATTTCTGCAATTACTTTGCAATAAAGAGCCTTTTTTATAAACTATCTTATGCAGATCATACAGAGCCAGATTAATGTTAAAAAAATAGTGTAAGGGATAGGCATGAATATAATTGGTAATTCGTTGTGGGAAATATTGCGCCAAGTTGATATTGTTACGCTACTTATTTTGATGTTTTTGTTATTGATGTCGATAACCTGTTGGGCTATTGCATTATATAAGTTAACCCTTATTCGTAGTAAGCAAAAAGAGGTTGATGATATTGCGCGATTTGTTGCTACAGCACATACGCGTGAAGATTTAGAAAAAATAGCCCTGCAATGTCAGGGGACGGTAGGCGGTGTTGTTTTGCAGCAGATGCTTGCTGCTGCGCGCAGAAACATGTCAGAAAAAGAATGTGAATTATGGCTATTATCTTTGGATCGTGAATGCGCTCATATTATTCGTCACGAAGAAGAATATATGACGGTCATTTCTACGAGTGCGGCAGCATCGCCCTTGATTGGATTGTTTGGTACGGTATGGGGATTGATACATTCTTTTCTACGTATTAGTCAGCAGCAATCAGCGGATATCGCAACGGTTGCTCCCGGTATCGCAGAGGCATTAATCACAACGCTCGCGGGCTTGATAGTGGCGATTCCAGCGCTGATTCTTTTTCATTATATTTACGGAAAAATTCGTTCATTTGAATATAGTTTTTTGGATGTAATAGATACATGCACATGGATTATTCAGCGATCGTTTATTTCTAAGGAGTTATAATGGCACGTTATTCGCGCATGCGCGGCAGGAATAGAAATCTAATAACTATGCCAGAAATCTCATTAACGCCGCTCATTGATACAGCCCTTGTATTGCTGGTTATTTTTATGGTGGCGACCCCCATGATGCATAATTCACTTAAAATTGATTTGCCTCAGGGGAAGAGTGCCGAAGTTGATACGGTTCCGCAAGAAATTATTGTATTTATGGATAAGCAGGGCGTGTTGTTTGTGAATGATCAGCACGTGACACATGCCAATCTTGCATCGGCATTAAAAAAGAAAATATTAGATATGCATAATGATAGAGTTTCAATTCAGGCTGATGGGGCATTGCAATGGGAAGCAATTTATCAGCTAGCAGAATTTATTCAAGATAGTGGGGTTGAGCATGTTGCTTTTGTGGGACAGCGACCAAAGGCTGCATAGCAGTATATATATATCCTGTATTGTTCACGGTATATTGTTTGGTGGTATTATTTATTTTTCTTATCATCAAAAAGAGCTTCGGTTAAAAATTTCTACTGACGGTAAAAAAACGCCAGTTTTATTTGTGAGTCGCAAAAAATATCAAAAAAATAGTAAGCAGCCATCACATATTTCTTCTCAGAAAAAAAGTTTGTCTCGCAAAAGTGTGACACGGGCAGCGCAAAAAGTTGCGCCAAAAAAAGTGCGTTCTGCGCCGGTGACAAAGCCGTCACCACAAACGCATCGGTTTGCCAGTGTGTATCCACGCAGCGCTTTGCCGCCAAAAAAAATTATTAAACCAGAAAAAAAAGAAAAAAAAGTCGCACAACACGTATTGCCAGAGCTGTTACCGGCAGAACCAGAGCATGTAGAACAGAGCCAAGAAGATATAATTCAGCATGATCATGATATACCTGTGGTAGAACGTGATGAATACGTTGAACTGTATCAAGATATTTATAATAATTGGCAAATTCCACGAGGTTTTTCTCCTGAATTATCATGTACATATCGTGTTATGGTGACGACTGAGGGTAAAGTTGCTGACGTTGTTTTGCAAAAAAGCTCTGGAGTATTAGTGTATGATACGGCCTGTCAGGCAGCTCTATTTAAAACAACATACCCAAAATCAATATGGGGAAAAGAATTTACAATAAGCTTTGATAAAGAGGTGTTATGATTTTTTTAGTTACAGTATTGTATGTGATAAGTATATTGACCAGCGCTCTTCAAGCGCATCCTGGTCATGAAGCCCCAATGAACATTTTTGTTGGTATTATTGAACCGCAGGAAACTCTTGTAGAAGTTGCACAAGGTGTTGCTGAACATTTAGCATATAGTAAGCAGTTTGTCGTAACATGTTTGCCCGTTGAATTTCCCAAAAGTAAACAAGATGTTACCAAGCTGTTTGATAGTGGATATCCTTTGGCTTTGTTTATATCGCAAGAAAAAGGATCGCAGGCTATTTTGTGGCGATTATATGATGCAACGCGGGGAGTTATGTGTAAAGGAAAGCGCTATGATTATAATGGTTTGCTGCCGCATCATATAGCCCAAACTATTGCGCATGATGTGTGGTTTGAAATGACGGGAGAATTTAGTTCATTTAGCTCTTGTATTAGTTATATAAAAAAAAATAAAACTAAAACAACTTCAACATATAATCTGTGTTTGATGGATTATAACGGCAAACATAATAAAGTGTTGTATGCAACACAACGTATTATTATTGTACCAGCATGGAATAACGATATAAAAAAATTACATATTGTTTTTTCTGAGTTTACCCCCTATAATGTGCGGCTGCTTGCAATAGATATGCAGGGGAAATTGCGATCTGTTCTTGATGCTGATGGTACCTATGCTGGTGTTGCTTATGCTCATAAAGGTAAAGACGTTGTTTATTGTCGTTCTGGAGAAGTGTGGCATTATCATTATGATCAAGACCAAAAAAAAGGCATTCATGAGTTAATTATTCAGGATGATGAAACATGTGCATCTCCTAATATTACTGTGGAGGGGGATGTTATTTACTGTTCTCAAGGCAAAGTGAAATATTATAAAAAATCTAATAAATCTATAACTATCGTAACGCCAGAAGGCTATTGCGTAGCTCCAACGTATACAAGTTGTGGTAATAAAATTGCTTATTCTCGGCGTATGCGTGAGCATATGCAATTATTTGTGCATGATACTGGTGCAGGAACGCATCGACAAATAACGTTTGATAAGGGGGATAAGACAGACTCCTCTTGGTCTCCGTGCGGCAATTATTTGGCATTTGTTTATATAGAGAAGGGGTTATCTCAGATCGGGATCATCCATGTTAAAACGGGAGCTCGTTATATGGTAACATCACCTCTGGAAAATTGCTCTTATCCGTCATGGTCGCCCTTTTTACAGTAGTGCATATTGCTGTAATTATCGACAAAATTATATTTTTTGTGTATTATTTTATGTAAAGACTCTTGTTTTATCAGAATTTAAATGTATTATACGGCAGGTATGTTATGAAATTTACCAAAATGAATTTTAAAAATTTTAAAAGTGGTCCTCGCAATGTCATGATGATGGTAGCGCTCTTTACCATCAGTCTTTTAGTGATGACCAAATTAACTGATTATTCCCGTTCAACTCAAGCAATGAGTTATTCCGCGTTTTTAAAAAATGTAGAAACCGACCAGGTCAAGGCGGTCCATATTTCTGGGCAGGATGTTACCGGGGCGCTTAAAGATGGCAAAAGATTTGAAACGGTCATTGCAGACAATAATCAAAATTGGGATCTTTTACGAAAGCACAATGTTGAATTTTCTGTAGGGTCAGCCTCAGGGCAATTTTCAGTGTGGCATTTGGTGTTTCTTGCATTTTTTGTTCTTTCTCTTGGAGCGATTTGGTTTTTTGTGCGACAAAACAGAGGTTCTGGCGGTGGCAGCACTCTTTTTTCAATGGGCAAGAGTAAAGCAAAGATGTTTATGCCTTCACAAATAAAAATTAATTTTGATGCAGTTGCAGGAGCTCAAGAAGCTAAAGATGAACTAAAAGATATTGTCGACTTTTTAAAAAATCCTGAAAAATACAAAAAGCTTGGCGCGACCTTAACGCGCGGCGTGTTGTTGGTGGGTGAGCCAGGTAATGGCAAAACGTTGTTGGCAAAGGCTGTTGCAGGCGAAGCAAATTGCCCATTTTTTAGCATAAGCGGATCTGATTTTATAGAAGTATTTGTTGGTGTTGGGGCTGCTCGCATGCGAGATCTTTTTGCTCAAGCGCGCAAAAATGCTCCAAGTATTATATTTATAGATGAAATTGATGCCATTGGTCGTCAGCGCGGTGGCGGTATTGGTGGTGGCGGTCTTGAGGAGCGTGAGCAAACGCTCAATCAGTTGTTAACCGAGATGGATGGATTTGATTCTTCTTCGGCTGCTCCCGTTGTTGTTCTTGCAGCGACCAATATTCCCGATGTTCTCGATAAAGCGTTATTGCGTCCTGGCAGATTTGATAGAAGAATTAGTGTCCCGTTTCCGGATATTCATGCACGCGAGCAAATTTTAAAAATTAATGCTCAGGCAAGTAAGCTTTCTCCGGATGTTGATTTATATGCTATAGCGGTTAAAACAGCAGGTTTTAGTGGTTCTGATTTAGCAAATTTGGTAAATCAGGCAGCATTGAATGCGTCTAAAAAAAATCAGGAGCTTATTACGCAGGCTGATTTTGACTATTCTTATGCAAAGCTGTTGCAATCGCAAGATGCTCAGGCCGTGACTAGCTCTATGGATGCTCGTACGTCGAGTAAGGCTAAGATGTATATGCCAACGCAGGTTAAGGTTAATTTTAATTCTGTTGCGGGTGTTCATGAAGCTAAAGAAGAATTATATGATGTTGTTGATTTTTTAAAAAATCCTAAAAAATATCATGATATCGGTGCGCGGCTAACGCGCGGTGTTTTGCTAGTCGGTGAGCCCGGTAATGGTAAAACGTTGCTAGCAAAGGCTGTTGCGGGTGAGGCTAATTGCCCATTTTTTAGCGCAAGCGGTTCAGAATTTGTTGAAGTATTTGTTGGTGTTGGTGCAGCGCGTGTGCGTGATCTTTTTGCGCAAGCCAGAAGACATTCTCCGAGTATCATATTTATAGATGAAATTGATGCGATAGGTCGTCAACGTGGTGGCTCTTCGTATAGCAATGATGAACGCGATCAGGCGCTTAATCAATTATTAACTGAGATGGACGGATTTGAATCACGCAATTCTTCGGTTATTGTTATCGCGGCTACTAATAGGGCTGACATCCTTGATAAGGCATTGTTACGGCCGGGTAGATTTGATCGTCGGGTTGATGTTCCGTATCCTGATTTGGTAAGTCGTGAAGAAATATTACAGGTCCATGCTCGTGGTGTAAAAATTGATGAATCGGTTGATTTAAAAAAGATTGCACGTGGAACTCCTGGTTTTTCAGGCGCTGCGCTGGAAAATCTTATTAATGAAGCTGCTACGCACGCAGCTAAGTTTAATAAGCCCTTAGTGACCTTAGAAGACTTTGATGAAGCTCGTGATAAAATTATTTTGGGCAAAGAAAGTAAGTCTATTATCATGTCTCCTAAAGAGCTAGAGATGACGGCGTATCATGAAGCTGGTCATGCGATGGTTACCTTGGTTATGCCAGAAGTGCTTGATCCGTTATACAAAGTAACTATTATTCCACGAGGTCCAGCATTGGGTGTAACGCATTCATTGCCAGAGCGGGATAAATATTCTGTAAATAAAGAAGAGCTTTTTGCTAAAATTATGATGTGCCTTGGTGGTAGGGCTGCAGAGGAATTGATATTTAATAATATTTCTGGTGGTGCTCGTAGTGATTTTATGAATGCTACCAATATTGCACACAATATGGTAACGCAATATGGCATGTCTGATGATCTCGGTATGGTTGTTTATCAAAATGGTCAGTATTCTCAAGAGAGTGCGGCAAAAATTGATCACGCCGTAAAATCTATTATTGATGACTGCTATAAAAAAACACAACAATTATTGGTTGATAATAAAGACAAGCTTGAGATCTTATCCAAGAAATTGTTAGAAAAAGAAACCCTTTTCGCGCACGAAATATATGAGCTTCTCGGGATAACTCCTCGTACAGATCATAGACTTTTGTAAATTATGAAAAAATATATAGGTGTGTTGCTGGTAGCGGCACACCTATTCAGCTCACTGCATTCATTTTCTCTTGATAAAAATTATAAAAAAGCTTTAGGCTTTGGCATTTTCTCTGTTGGCTCTGCTCTGTATCTTAAAGAAGAACTTAACAACTATTCTTTTGGGAATCCTTTCCCGCGTGTGATTATTGGTTCTGCGGGGACAAGTATTATATGCGGCGTCGTAAGCCTTGCTTATGGTCTTTTTGGAACGTATAGGCTTTGGAAGGCTGGTCGCGAACGGCCGTTTGATAAAAAATAAGAAAAAATTATAGTCGTTGTTATTTGTTTAATCATTGACAAATATGCGCAAAGTTAGATAAAATTGTTATATAATGGAAATATTTATAAAATATATTTCGATACAGATAGAAAATATGTAACAATTAACCAATGAGGGTCTTGTGAAACGTATGTTATTGCGAATGGCGCTCATAGCCGTGGTTGTCGCACAATGTGAAAATCAGGTGTTAGCCCAAACAGAACCAACGGGTTTGGGGCGATTTAGAAATTGGTGGCAGAAAAATATTGATACTCGGCCAGTCGAGCCGGCAAAAAGTATGTGGGCGCGATATACCCCATCCGAAGAAGTATATGAATTGGGGGCTCAGGAAGAAAGTTATAGGCCATTGATTAAGCAATATGCCACGGGCATGCGCGATTGGGTGCGCGACTCCATGTTTAAAAGAGCTCATGCATTGACTAAGCAAGATGCGCTTGAGCGTTCAGAAGAACAGGAAAAAAACATAATAAAACAAGTGATGCAGGCCGCAAGTCATCCAGGGGCTTTTCGGGGTATTTCTGAGGGTGATTGGCAGAGAGTCTTTAATTATATTAAAGCAAATCCTCATGATGTAGCAATTCAGGATGATTTTTGGGCAAGGATTATGTATGACCCTGGAATGATTGAAAAAATGAGAATGTATGCTCCGGAGCTTATAAATCAGTCTCGTGTATATTCGTATGCTGGCTTACGTGGTCCGGGTAATCTTTCAGCGATTAGCTCTCAACCAACAACGCCACTTGTTCGTGCTATAGAATTAGGAAGTGTTGCTGTTGCAAAAACTTTGTTGGATAATGGGGCAATAGTTGATGATGCAGCTCTTATGGCGATAAATAATGCTATGACAGAGATTGAAAGTTATCCGCTAAACTGGTTGGGTAGAGAACGTTCTGAAAAAAAAGAACAACTGAAAAATCTTAAGTTGCTCAAGCAAGAGCTTGATGATAAGTATATTGTCGATAGAGGTGCTTTTTCTCAATCTGGTGTTTTTGTTGACAAAGCTTTTGGGGAAGGACTGGCGGATGAGCAGCAACGTGCATTGGCAAGAAATAGAGTGCTCAATGTCGCAGATATGTTGCGAAGATCTGAAGTGCCAGTTAATAGTATTTCTGCAGATGATTTGCAAGCTGCTATTGATTATGTTCAAAGCAACCCTCATGATGGAGCGATATCGGATCTTTTTTTACAGGCAATGACAAGCGATCCTGAAAGACTTAATGAGTTTCAGGGAGCGTTGATGCGAAAATTATCATTAGGGAGTTACTATTTGATTCCATTTTATCAGGCTCTTATGAATCAACCTAGCTTATATTCGAGTAGCGGTGAAAAGATAACGCCTCTTGTTCATGCTATAGAGATGGGAAATATTCGTGGTCTATATATGTTGTTTGATTCTCAAGGTGGGCCGCTTAATGTCGATAAGAGTGCGCTAAGGGCAATTGATAAATCTGTGGCGGAAACGGAAGCAAAGTTTAAGGATCTTAGTCAATATTCATCGCGTAATGCTATGGAGTCAATAAGTCCTAGCCAAAAGCGGGCTAAGGAACTTCTTAAACAGAAGCTCTATAAAGAGCTTAATGAAAAATTAGCTCTGAGGGATAAATTATATAATAACTATTTAATGCGTGATCAATCTGAGTGGCACTTTCAGCAAAGACTTTTTAGGGACTATCCTTCTAGTCAGCTCAGTCGTGAAGAAAAGGGCTGGTAAAGTATAACAATGTAAGAAAGAGGTGTTTTGTGAAACGTATGTTATTGCGAATGGCGATCATAGCAGTGGTTGTCGCACAATGTGAAAATCAGATATTAGCCCAAACAGAACCAACGGGTTGGTGGCAGTCGGCCAAAAAGTGGCGGCAGGCAAATATTGATAGAGAGAAAGCCAAGCCGGCAAAAAGTATGTGGGAGCGATATGCTCCATCAGAAGAGGTATATGAATTAGGGGCTCAGGAAGAAAGTTATAGGCCATTGATTAAGCAATATTTTCCAGATTTGCGTAATCGAGTATATGGTCAACGAGCACAGTTGCAACAACCTTGGCGTCCTCCTGTTCGCTATGGGGTAGTTACTACTCCGCCTCGATGTGAAAATCAACCAAAAGTGGTAGATAAACCAGAGGCGTCTAAACCTCTCGCCAAGGCTATTAATGCCGCTGATCCTGAAGCAGTACTCTTTCTGTTACTTTCTGGAGTTCCTGTGCATAAAGAAGATCTTGCTCGGGCTATTCAGGTTGGTGATCCTGAAATTGTAAACACGTTGTTGATGGCAGGGGTGCCCGTGGGGACAGCGGATATAGAAGCGGCAAAATTACGTATTGGGCTCTTTGCTCGATTCAACGCAAGGGGATTACGGGATGCAGAGCGCTTACAAAAAGGTGAACAAATTGTACAAGACCTTCTTCGGGTTGCAGCTGATGGACAAAGGGCTGATATACTACAAGACATCATGCAGCGAGGAAGACGCACATATGCGAAGAATTTGCCCAGTGACGAAGAATTGGAGCAATTTGTAGCACTTGCTAAAAGGCAAGCTAAAGACCGAAGGCGTGGAACGAGATCGTCTTTCGAGTATAGTGAATGCGATTGATATAAGCTCTTGAAAGAGAATTTAAATAAGGGGATATGTGTATACAACGCGTACCCCCCCTTATGCTTTGAACTTGACGCTTTCTTAATATAAGTTACAATTAGAAATAATAAACAATAATATTCGCCATAATGGAGATTTGCGTGAAAAAGTTGTTAACTATTTCTATAGTTACTTGTCTGCTGTATGGCCAGGGCGCGGAGGCTATGTGGGCGCGGGCTGGTGGGGGTTTATGTAAAAAAACTGCTCTTGTTAAAGCTGTAGCAGCTACAGGTGCTCTTGGCGCTGGTGTTTATGCTTATAAAAATAGAGATAATCTGCAGGATAAAGCCGTTAAAACGGGGCTTAATCTTATACAAGAATATGCCCCACAAGATAAAAAAGATCAGTACGCTTCGCGCGTTTTTACTACATTAAAAAAATATAAACCTGCGCTGCTGAGCTCAACGCTTGATTATTATGCAAATCGCTTTGCGAATGCTATTGCTACTCAACAAAAAATAGCTCAGCATGAAGAATCTGCTTTTCATGAATTTACGCAAGTTATTGCCCCTGATATAACGAAATTTCCCCTACCAATAATAGACTATGTGATGCAAAACAATCCACAGGCCCGCTCTTTATTTGTTGATGCCGCCGTTAATGATATAAAAAATCTTAATGAGGGATTGACGCATCTTTTGGTCGCTCAATATTTTTACAGCGATCCGAATACTTCATTGATTTTTCCTGGGCGTATCTATGACGATAATACTCGAAAAATTATTGACGCAATACAAGCTAATTTTAAAGATGTTGACGCCAGAGTCTTACGGGGCATTGTTATTAATTTTCATAAAGAAGTAAACAAAGCCTTTCATGATTTAACCGTAAAAAATATAACCAAAAAATATGCTCAGGGTTATATAGAATTTTTATGCTCTCGTGACCCGTTTTTATTGGCTGCTAGCTTACAACCCACGTTTGGTTATGATTTTTCTTCAGAGATGTTACAAGAATTGGCTACTGCCATGGAGAATAAGTTTAATGAAGTTCAATTTTCGATGGTAAAAGAACTCTTAGCATGCAATGCTTCTTTTTCAAATTTTTTTACCAGAAAAATTATTGAATGTATTGATATGCTTGATGCAATTACATTATCGATTATCATGAAAAACGCTTCTTACAGAAATCGTGGCAAAATGCTTAACGCGCTGCGTGATCGGCTTGTAAAAGATATACCGTTAACTGAAACTTTTTCGATACAAGATTTTTCTGCTATTCCAGAGTCAAAAGCTGGTCTTATAGATTTGTATAATCACTATTCGATACCGTGGTATCGTCCGGCGTTGGCGCACGTGTCAGCATCTCAAGCGATTAGCCAAACAGAAGCGCATGCATTGGTGCATCAGGATCTCATAAAAAAAGAATTTAGTGATGCATTAAAAGATCTTCAAGCGGTGTGCATGCTCAATAGCTTGCATGAAAAAGAAAAAGAAGAAGAGCGTGCGGGTAATTTTACTTTTGTACACGGATGCGCATGGGATTGGGATTTGAAGCAAGATATATTTACACATTTGATGGAAATCAAGCTCAATAAAAAATTTGAAGATTATAGATTTTTGCGTTTTAAAGACAATTATAATGTAACGCAAGTTGACGAAAGCGTGCATGCAACTTTGGCCCAGGGTAATGCTGAAGCATTGCGTTCTGATATCCTGTTTATGAACCACGCAGTATTTGGCAATAGCAGTAGAAAGGGCAGTTGTACGTTTGATTATTGGTATCATAATTATGATCAATCTGTTAACAATAATAGAAATCTCATCAACGCAGAAGAATTATTTGCACAAGTGGGCATGCGAGATTTTTTTACTAGATATAAAAAAGATATTCAAAATCTTGAACGGTTGCATAAAAAAGCAGAAAATAAAGGGGTTATATTATTAATTTCTGCCAATCAAGAGATGGTACGGCAGAATATATACCCTACTACGTCCGGCGGTGCAAAAGTTGTGGTGAAAACTAAAGATAAAAAGACGCTTGATTCCGCGCAAGCAATTATTACGCAACTCAAGCAAAACCCAACAGTATTACAGAACGCTGATGCTATCGAGTATGGGCTGCTGTGCAGCAATAAGTTTGTTCTTAATCCAGACAAAGCTGGTAAAGATATAAAAATATTTCCCTATAGCTTAGCCCACGGCACCCCTGCATATCAGGAATATTGCAATGCCCGCGATCAGCTGATGGCAAAAATAAAACGTGATATCTATGAACAAAATCATCCTGAATTGGTTCAAGAAAGTAGAGTACGCAGTATTTTAGCCATGAGTATGTAGTTTTAGTTATTGCTTTGACCTTGACACCCTTTTTGTATAAGTTACAATTAGAAATAATAATATTCGCCATAATGGAGATTTGCGTGAAAAAGTTGTTATCTATTTTTATAGTTACTTGTCTATTGTATGGCAGCGGCGCGGAGGCTATGTGGGCACGGGCTGGCGGGGCTTTATGTAAAAAAACTGCTCTTGTTAAAGCTGTAGCAGCTACAGGTGCTCTTGGCGCAAGCACTTATGCTTATAAAAATAGAGATAATCTGCAAGATAAAGCGGTTAAAACGGGGCTTAATTTTATACAAAAATGCGCCCCACAAGATAAAAAAGATCAGTACGTTTCGCGCGTTTTTAATACAATAAAAAAATATAAGCCTGCGCTGCTCAGCTCCATGCGCGATTATTATGAAAATCGCTTCGATAATGCCATTTATACTCAACAAACAATAGCTCCGCATGAAGAAAATGCGCTTTATGAATTTGCACACATTATAGCACCTGATATGACAAAGCCTATGGCAGAACGGGGGGGAGGTATATCAGAGTTTCGATCCTATGGGTTCGTGCAAAATAATCCACGAGCAGATTCCTTTCTTGTTGATTATGCTGCGAAAAATATTACACGTCTTACGCAAGATGGCGCGTTCCTTTTGTTGTTAGCAGGTCGCACAGTAAAACTTTCACGTGAATATAGAGATCGATTAATTCATGCAATTAAAGAAAATTTTAAAGATGTAGATTCCGGGGTGTTAAGTTATGTACCAGACCTTTTAAATAAAGAATCTAAAGAATCTCACGAATTTGTTGATTTAGTAATTCAATATCCAGAAAAAGAATATCCGCTTAATTTTTTTGGGTGTTTATTTGAAAAGCCACTAGCCCCCACTCAAGACGATATAAAAAAATATGAAAAGTTGTACAAAGCGGCTATGGCAAATATCGAACATATTCATATTTCTATGTTAGATAATATCTTTCACAAATATCAATCTGTTTACAATCATGTTATCGTTCCTAGCATTATTGAAAATATTAATAACATGAACGCAGCAAAATTAGAATACGTATTACGCCGATTATTTCGAATGGGCAGTGATGGTATTTCTTATGGTGATAGAGAGCTGATTCTTAATGCATTACGAGATCGCCTTGTAAAAAATATGTTCTTAGCTGAAAACTTTTCGATACAAAATTTTTCTACAATTTTACAATCAGAAGCTGGTCTTATTGAATTATATAATAATTATTCGGAATGGGTTTATGTAAATCCACCGGATGGATATGTTTATCGTCCATCATTGAAGCAGACACCCATACCTCTGTCGATGAGTCAAACAGAAGCTCATGTATTCGTACATCAGTGTCTAATAAAAAAAAAATTTAGTAATGCGTTAAGAGATCCTCAAGTGGTACGCATGATAAATAGCCTGCATGAACAAGAAAAAAAAGAAGAGCATGCGGGTAATTTTACTTTTGTACACGGATGCGCATGGGATTGGGATTTGAAGCAAGATATATTTACTCATTTGATGGAAATCAAGCTCAATAAAAAATTTGAAAATTATAGATTTTTGCGTTTTAAAGACAATTATAATGTAACGCAAGTTGACGAAAGCGTGCATGCAACTTTAGCCCAGGGCAATGCTGAAGCATTGCGTTCTGATATCCTGTTTATGAACCACGCAGTATTTGGCAATAGCAGTAGAAAGGGCAGTTGTACATTTGATTATTGGTATCATAATTATGATCAATCTGTTAACAATAATAGAAATCTCATCAACGCAGAAGAATTATTTGCACAAGTGGGCATGCGAGATTTTTTTACTAGATATAAAAAAGATATTCAAAATCTTGAACGGTTGCATAAAAAAGCAGAAAATAAAGGGGTTATATTATTAATTTCTGCCAATCAAGAGATGGTACGGCAGAATATATACCCTACTACGTCCGGCGGTGCAAAAGTTGTGGTGAAAACTAAAGATAAAAAGACGCTTGATTCCGCGCAAGCAATTATTACGCAACTCAAGCAAAACCCAACAGTATTACAGAACGCTGATGCTATCGAGTATGGGCTGCTGTGCAGCAATAAGTTTGTTCTTAATCCAGACAAAGCTGGTAAAGATATAAAAATATTTCCCTATAGCTTAGCCCACGGCACCCCTGCATATCAGGAATATTGCAATGCCCGCGATCAGCTGATGGCAAAAATAAAACGTGATATCTATGAACAAAATCATCCTGAATTGGTTCAAGAAAGTAGAGTACGCAGTATTTTAGCCATGAGTATGTAGTTTGTCATTTTTACATAAATAATAGGGCGCTTAATACTATGAAGTTATTGTTAAAATATGCTAAATTTGGCATATTATTAAATAACTAGGAAATGTATGGAAAAAGTAATTATATGGGTAGGTTCAAGTAAAAATGATTTAATGTCTTTATCTGAAGATGTTATAGATGCTATCGGGTATGCCTTATATTATGCGCAAACAGGAAATAAGCATGACGATGCAAAAGTGCTTAAGGGATTCCATGGCGCAAGTGTTATTGAAATAATTGCCGATGATAGAGCGGGAACGTATCGTGCGGTGTATACGGTGAAGTTTAAGGAAGTGGTATTTGTATTACATATATTTCAAAAAAAATCGAAAAGTGGTATTTCGACTCCAAAGAAAGAGTTAGGACTTATAGAAAATAGATTAAAGCAGGCCGAAGAACTATATAAAGAATACTTAAAAAGATTTAAAGAATAAAAGTGGTATGTATGAATAATAAAGATTTTGAAATAAGTTCAGGCAATATTTTTGCCGATCTTGGTGTTTCAAATCCTGAAGAACGTTTAGCTAAAGCAAAACTTGCTATGCAAATTAGTATTCTCATTAAGAAAAAACGTCTTAGTCAAAAAGATGCTGCGGAATTTCTTGGCATTGATCAACCAAAAATATCTGCACTGTATAAGGGGAAATTAGCTGGTTTTTCTCTTGAACGACTTTTTCGTTTTTTAAATATACTTGGACAAGAAATTATTATTAAAATTGCTCCAAAAACAAAAGCAAAAAAGACATCAAATATTACGGTAAATCTTCAAAAAATAAAACCAAAACCTACCAGTGCTGAAGTAGCGCCTCGTTCAGCTGTATTGGCTAAAAAGAAATGAATTTTTGCCATGAGTATAGCGACCCCGGTAAAGTCGATAATGAATTGCGATACCTAATATTTTGATACTGAGTAAATTATTGATTGCCATGCTTGCCTTCATAATTTGTTGCTCCTGAATTGGTTCTAGCGCGTGAAAATAGATTCTGCGAGATCATTGGCTTTTAGAATGCAGGGTGTTGTTTGGCAGGTATATTTATTTAAAATATTGACTTATGCATGATGCGCTATTTATAATTAAATTATATTTGAAATAATTATGTAAAATATATTACTGTGAGAGGATAATTTATGGTCTGTTTTAAGGCTAAAACGTTAATAATAATGTTGTCAGGGCTTATTTTTATGCCAATTGGGGCTGGGTTAGCACGTTTTCGTACGGGTGCGGGGGAACTTGCATCCCATTATTGGAGTCCTAAGCCAGTAAAAGCTCTTGGTCAAGCTGCCTATTCAACCGCTATTCCGCAACCATCAGGTGTGCCTGTTGCACCACGTGATGGTCGGTTTGAACGTTTTGTTGAGGGACTTCCTGGTGGCACCGCATTCGGTGATGTAAGCACTTTGGCTAAAAAACAGGCCCTTATGAAAGAAAAAGGCGGATTCTTTGGAAGTTTCTTTAAGAAGTTTGCTCAGCCGAAAGTTACGCCAATTGATACGTACAATAATCTTCTTGAGTATGCTCTTGCTAACGGTGTGGATGATGTTGATGCTTTTAAACAATTTCCCAATGAACCAATTTGGTTACCCTCACAGGCTGTCGCTCAGGGGCCTCTTTTATGGAAAAACATAGAATACATAAAGGGTTATACCCATGCGAGAGATAGAATGGTACGCTATTTTAATGACCTTCTTCGAAATGATAGATTGTTTCCAACGAGTATGACTCCTCTTAAAGATGCTATTTTACGTAAGAGTCCTGCTGCTGTTAAGAGCTTGCTCGATGCGGGAGCTCAATCAAATTTTAATCCTGCAATTACCGAGGGTGAACCTGGCTATATATCTCAATATGCACATTCTCCCCTATGGCTTGCTATACAACAAGAAGATCTATCGCGCGTGATAGATCTTCTTCAATTGCTTATTGAGCATAAGGTTGATGTTAATATAACGTTATTTGCTGATTATGTTAAAACTCATCCTGAGCAATTGACCCAAGAGTTACCTATTGACAGGGACTTGCTTGTGACGCCGCTTGATTATATTGATGGTAAGATTCAGGAGGCTGAATCTTATATTGAGAAAGGGCAGAGCGAAGTTGATGCGTATTATAAACGGGATGACGTACATAGTCTCGTACATAGTTTATTAATGGCTCCAACTAAGCGGCGAAAAGAAAATCTTAAACACAAAATTGGGCTTCTCAATGTTGAATTGGCTAAATTACAAATCATACGCGCTGTGCTTTTAAATGCGGGCGCAAAAAGCGGCCGTGAAGAAGTGCAATCGCTTGAAGCATTGGATTAAAATATTTAACATTAAGTTTTAAATATTACAAGAGGGCCTGCAAATAGGCCCTCTTGTAGCTATCAGCGCTAAAGTAGTATCTTGTTCAGGGGTATATTAGTTCTGTAAAAATTCTGTGATAGCTGGTGCACATAGTTGTTGTTGTGTAGGTTGTTATAACTTTATTGTAGCCATTGCGGGCGCAGGTTGAGCGCAGGTCGGGATTATACATAAATTCTTTAATTGCATGTGTGAGTGCTTCTTGATTGCGCGAGGGGATAATTATGCCGTCGTGATAATTTTCTATAACATCGTGATTATTAATACCAGTACTGGTAACACCGGTTACTATAACGGGGAGTTTGTGGCTCATGGCTTCTAGCAGCGCCATAGAGATCCCTTCATAATCAGATGATTGCACAAAGCAATCAAACTTGTTGTAATAGGCATCTGCAGGCTTGTTAATAATAAACGTAACGGCGTGGCCAATATCGAGTTCTTGCGCGTAGTTTTTGAGATTCTGTTCAAGCGGGCCGTGGCCTATGAGTATCAGGCGCGTGTGATGACATGTTGTATAAATTTCTTTAAAGCTTGCTATGAGTAGGTGATAATTTTTTACTGGCACAAATCTACCGACACTGCCTATCGTAAATATTTTTTTATTTTTTTTCCTACATAGCGCGCTGCGCATGCATGCTATGCCATTAGGTATAGTAATAATATGTGCAGTGGGGCAGTTGTATTCAAAAGATTTTTTGATAGACGGTGATACGGCGCAATAACGTGTTGCATGAGGCGCCATGCGGGTAAGCCAATTTTTGAAAGCGCCTTCATGTTCTGGTAGTGCATGTAGTGTAGAAATTACGGGTATGTTCAGCGCGTATCCAATGCAGCGTGCGTAGATATTTGCTGCCCATAATGCACCACATAATATGTCAGGCTTTAATTTTTTTATAAGTAAGAACAGGCGTAGCGAGAAAACAGGATCATAACGTGTTATAAATCCCGATATGCTATACGTTGTTATGCCCATGCTATTAAAATGTTTTTTATAGGGCCCGTCATGAAAAAAAATAACGTGATGTTTATACATATCTTGTGGCAGGTTGCGCATAAGCAAGTCGAGTACTTTTTGAGCGCCGCCTTGTTCTAAGCTTGATATAATATGAACAATGTTAATGTGCGCCATTATTTTGTATTGTGTGAAAGTTTTTCTCGTAATATTTTTTTATCAATTTTTCCGGTTGCCGTCATGGGGAGTTCCTGTTCAACAAAGAAGCGCCGTGGAACTTTATACGGAGCGAGATTATTTTTGCATAATTGTTCAAGCTCTGCAATGAGCGTATCAGAAATAGATGCAAGTTTTTCTTTTGTGGCAACAAATGCTACCGGAATTTGATCGCCGTGATAGTCCATGCCAACAACACCGACGGCGGTTATTAATGCATGGCTCATAATAATATTTTCGATTTCTTGTGGATATATTTTGATGCCTTTGTTCACAATAAGATCTTTTTCTCGTCCACAAATAATAAGTCTTCCACAAGTATCCATGACTGCAAGATCACCGGTGTTGAGCCAATTATTTTGTAGTACATGAGCAGTTGCTTCTGGCGCATTATAATAGCCCAGCATGACATTATTGCCTTTAACCCATAAAACGCCAATGTCACCTTGTTTGACAGGCTGATTGTTGTTGTTCCGCAGTTCTATGCTTATGCCAGAAACTGGTTTGCCAATCGTATTGGTGGGGAGTGTGGCATCTTCAGTATTCAGCGATATAAATGGCGATGTTTCGGTGAGGCCATAACCATTACACAATTTTCTTTTAAAAATAAGTTCAAAACCCATTCTAATTTTATCGGGGAGTGCGTCTCCTCCACAAATAAAATATTTAACTCGTGGGAATGAAATATCGCGAAGGTGGCAGTATAAACCGTAGAGTACTGGTATGCCAAGAACAACCGTTGGATTGTGCTGGAGCGCTTCTTTAAGTGCACGGCGATCTATTTTGGGAACAATGATAATAGTTGCTCCGCCCATGATGCCGGTCCATAAGCAGGAATTTTGTGAATAACTATGGAAAAGCGGGAGTACGCCAAAAATAATTTCCCCACCTTCTGTAACATTAAAATTTGCCGCTGCTTGAGCGGTGTTGGTCAAAATATTGCGGGAGCTCAACATGACGCCTTTTGGAAGGCCTGTTGTTCCTGATGTATACAACAGGGCGGCAAGTTCGTCAGGGCCGCGTCTTTTGATGGAATAATTATTGTTTTTATGTTCAAGATGTGCGAGATCATCTTCGGAATATATTTTTATGCTTGATTTTGTAGCGTCAGAAATTTTGGTGCTATATTTTTTGGAAATAAATAATGCTTGTGGCTGTGAGTCGTTAAAAACATGGGCGAGTTCATGTTCATGTAAGAATGTGTTGAGAGGTATCACGATTGCACCTGTTTGCCAAATTCCATAATACGCAATAAAAAAGGCTATAGAATTGTCGCAGAGTATGATAATTTTGTCACCGTTTTTAATGCCGTCTGCTTCAAGGCGTTCGCTAAAAGCTGTTGCCTGGTTATAGAGGTCTTGATAGGTTATGCGTTCATTTTGGCAGATGAGTGCAATGTTGTTGGGCCACGTGCGAGCGGAGCGCTCTAATAATTCTGCCGCGTATATCAGTGATCCATTGCTATCGTGAAAGCCATTATAAAATCTATTAAAACGTTCTAGCTCTGTCATTTTCTCCCCTTTTTTAGATTATTCAGAAGTTTTTTTGTAGCAGATCACATTAACGGGGCATGCATCTATCGCTTTTTTTATAGCATCTTCATGAAGTGTCACATCAGCATCGCTGTTAATGTGCGAAATATCAGTAACGGTAAATACTTCCGGAGCAATATATTCGCATGTTCCGCAGGTGATGCATCCCGGTTCTATCCATAATTTTTTCATTGAAGTCCTTTCTTAACAGAGTTTATAAAAAAGAGTAAAGTATGTAGTATAAGTTTATAATATTCTATTTTACCTGTGTGCGCATGAAAAAACTACAACGAGGAATTCTTATTACGTTTGAAGGGCTTGATGGTTCTGGTAAAACTACGGTGATCCAGCAAGTCCAGGCCCATTTTGGACAAAGTCTTGTGACGCAAGAGCCGGGCGGTTCTTCTTTGGGGCAAGCGGTGAGGGCGATTGTGCATAATCCTGAGAGTAACTTGGATTATACCGCAGAGTATCTGTTGTTTGCCGCAGCGCGAGCGCAGCATATTAAAGAAGTTATTCGGCCCGCTCTTGCCGCAAAAAAGATAATATTGTGTGATCGTATGGGTGATTCTTCGCTTGCATATCAGGGGTACGGGCGTGGTGTAGATCTTGAACATATAAAAAAAATTAATGAATGGGTGATGGCTGGCATACAGCCTGATCTTACTTTTTATATAGACATTGATCATGCAGATGCGCGTGCGCGTATACATGCGCGTGGTGAACTGACCTCGTTTGAACAAGAAAAATATGACTTTTTTGAACGTGTTTTGCAGGGGTATACTACTATTTTTCAACATGCAGCCCATGTGAAAAAAATTGATGGAAGCCAGTCGCCTGAGGCGGTAGCTGCGAATGTTATACGTGAATTGGCCTTGTATCTTGAAGAGGTATGGTCTTGAGTGTTGAACGCATTCCTCAGGTACAGTTGTGGATTGGAAGCGCAGAGGGACTGCTTGTTCGCGCAAAGCAATATGTGGCGAATAGCGTGTGTGTGCACTCTGGGTGTACGCATTGCAGAATATGTAAAAATATTGAACGTGAAACATATCATGGATTATCTATTCTGCGCCCTGATAAAAGTGCATATACGGTATCTTGTATAGAAAGTACTTTTAAGCGTTCCTGGTTGTTGCGTGATGCCGATGATCCTTATTTTTTTATTATTACAAGCGCTGATATGTTGTCATATGCAAGTGCTCCGTCATTGCTGAAATTATTTGAAGAGCCCGCTGCGGGGTATTATTTTATATTATTGGCTGAGCGAAAAGAGTTGATACTGTCAACTATTATTTCTCGTTGTGTTGTTTCTGAGTATGAAAAAAATGCTGTGGATGGGGTAGGAGAGTTTGTAGAGCTGTATCTTGTTCCCGGCAAATACACCTTGCAGTATTGGGGCACTATATTTGACAAAATTGCGCCCACCGAATATCAATCGTTGATGATTTTTGATAGCATAGGTACGGCATTGCGGGAGCGTTATCGAGTAGCGGTATCACATAATAATAGTAATGATATAGTGAGTGTGCAGAAGCTTATTGCATGTCTTGAAAAAAAATGTATAAAGCCGATGCCAGGAAGTGTTAAAATCTTTTGGCGGTCTCTTTTTTTAACAATGAAGGCGTGTTTATGAAGTGGAATATGAAATTGCAGAAAATGGGATTATTGTTTGTGGGAATGGGGCTTTATGGATCTTCCCCCAAGGAAAATAAAAAGTTAGCAAAGATTTTTTATGATACTCCAACTTTTATAACATTATCAGCGCGAGATATAGAAAATAGTACTACGAGAGAAGATAAAATTAAGCAGATTTTAACAAATCAAGTTGAAAATGCTGAATATGTCAATGTAGCACGTGAAGCATTGGCCCGTGAAAAGGCGACAACAATTTTATTAAGATCTTTTATTGAGACGACTGCCCGCAGTCATAGAATGTTAAAATTACAAAACGAGAGATTAGAGCAAGAAAATAATCTTTTGAAAACGCACAAGCCTGTTGTTAAAAAACATGACCATCAGCATTAAAGAATATCTTGCGCCCTATTTGCAAGAAACTCCTGATAATTGGAAAGCTGATCTGTTGCGTAATTGGCGTACTGTTGTAGGTAGTTTGTCGGAAAAAATGCGTCTAGAGAAAATTGAATCAAGTTTACTTATTATAGGGGTCTATGATCCGCATTGGATGCAGGAGCTTTTTTTATTGTCTCGTACCATTATTAGAACAATTAATACGTATCTTGGAGGCAGTTATATTATAGATTTACGATTTAGACTGGTTCAAAAACGACATGTTAAGAGTTTTGTGCTTAAGCATGAAACGTTTTCAGCGCGTCGCAACCAGATGGCGTTAACCTATGAGCAGCAAGAAACATTGAAAATTATAAAAGATCAGGAGCTACAAGTTTTGTTAAAAAATTTTTTACACACTTGTGCGCATGAATATGATAAAAAATAACAGTCGAGCATTTGTTGCTGGTAAGTCGGGTGGGCACATTATTCCGGCGATAACATTGGCTCAAGACTATAAAAAACAGCATCCCAACGCTGATATTCTTTTTTTTTCTGGTGACAGCGCGTTAGATAAAAATTTAGTGTCTCATGAAAATTGGACACATGTTGCGCTTGATGTACCCAATTTTCCTCGCAAAAATATTATGCGTTACCCGCAATTTATTTATTTATTTATACGTGCATGCGTACAAAGTGTTACAGCATTGCGACGAGCACGCATAAAGAGCGTGGTGAGTACGGGTGGTTATATTTCTATCCCTGTGTGTTTCGCAGCAAAATTATTAGGAATTCCGTATGATCTATATGAATTTAATGTGATGCCCGGTGCGGCAGTTACGCTTTTGGCCAGATGGGCGCATGGCGTATATGTTACGTTTGCTGAAGCAAAAAAATATATATCACACAATAATATTATTGTTGTCGACTACCCCATAAGAAAAGGTTTATCGGTGCATGCTCCGGCAGAGTCGCGCGCAGTGCTTGGACTATCGCCCGATATGCGCGTTATTTTTGTGATGGGTGGATCTCAAGGGTCTCAAGCACTTAATGCGATTATGATGAAGTATGTTGCTCTTGGCGCCTGCGACAATATGTATATTATACATCAAACAGGTGCGCACGCAGTTGAGGATGTTCGTGCGTATTATGCACGGCATGGCGTACAACACCATGTGTTTAGCTTTGAAAAAAATCTTTCGTTATATTATTCAGCAAGTGATCTTATTATTACTCGTGCCGGCGCCGGAAGTTTGTTTGAAATTCTTTATTTGAGAAAAAAAGCCATTGTTATTCCATTGGTTGCATCTACAACTGATCATCAAGTTGCCAATGCGCAGGTTATGGCAGAGCGCCACCCTGAGCTTTTTGTATGTCTATTTCAAGCCGATATTGAAAAAAATATATCTTTATTTGCAGATCGTGTTCAGTATTTATTATTGTAATTTATTTTAAAAAATGTATTATATGTTCGCGATATATTTTTTACGTTTTTTATAGCAGGATTTGTATATGAAAAAACCACTTTTGTTTTTGGTATGTATTATTACATGTACACAGGCGATGGAAAATCGCTTGACGTTAGAAAATCGTAATGCTATTCAAGCCGAACATGATTGGTGTCATTTTTTAACTGATCTGAGTATGACTGCTCGAACAGAAGGGGTTAAAAATACACAGTTTTTTGGTGGCACAAAAGTTCAAATGTCGAATGTATTATTAGAAGAAAATCCAGTATCTTTGCCATTCACTGTTTATATGTGTAATCATCAGCTAGATCAAGGTAATTGTACTTTTACGAGCAAAGACAGACATGTGTTAAAATATCATAGAAAGCGGAAGCATACCGCTGGACCGAAGTATTGTTCGTTTCCATTTTGTAGATCAATTTTTACCTTAACTTCTCAATTGCAATCGCACGCCAAGCTGCATTCTTCTGGGCTTGTTCGTTATTATAGTAGAATGCATACCGTTTTTTTAATGCATGGGGACAAGTAATTTTATAGCGTTATGATCATGGAATAATATTTGTTGTCTCGTAATTTTATCGATATAAATTTCTGTCACCTCAGGGGAATGGTTAAACTGTTTTATAGGTTTATCTCTATCTGGCAAGATATTTAAATGTATTATGTAAATTTCTTTTGTGATTTGTTTTAAAAAATGTATTATATCTTTTTGATATATATTTTTTTACGTTTTTTACAACATGGGTTTCGCATGAAAAATTCACTTTTATTTTTGGTATGTACTGTTGCCTGCACGCAGGCTATGGAAGAAGGTTTGACTTCGGTAAATAATGGCCCCGTTCGTGGCGAGCAAGATTGGTGTAACTTTTTGGTCGATGTGAGTGCGCGTATTAAAAAAGAATGTCATGCGCGTGGTGCAAATATTGCTACAAACGAGATAGGAAAAAAATCGATGTCATTAAAGGTACAATTACCTAGTCGTAAATATATGTGTAATGTTTCGCTTAATCAAGGCAGTTGCACTACTCTTTTTAATTCAAGAAATTACCTTGGACGCCATAGAACTCAGTCTCACCACGATTTTAAAAAGCATTGTTCATACCCATTTTGCTTGATGACGTTTGCAACAACCAGTGATTTAAGGGCGCATGCGCATATTCATCGTATACGTCTTGCTCGATTTAAATCTTCTATTAATGCTATTTGATAGCGCGTTTCTATCATATTATTGATTGTGTACGGTGTTTATTATTGTAATTTATTTTAAAAAATGTATCATGTATTCCCGATATATTTTTTATTTTTTTTACAACATGGGTTTCGCATGAAAAATTCACTTTTATTTTTGATATGTACTGTTTCCTGCACACAGGCTATGGAAGATCGTTTGGCTTCGGTAAATAATGGCACTATGAGCGACGAGCACGATTGGTGTAACTTTTTGGTTGATGTGAATGCACTTATTAAAAAAGAATGCCATGTGCGAGATATGTGGGATATATTATCTATTAAAAAAAATATTAATAAAGATGAAACAGCATTAGGTTTATTGCGCAAAAGAAAACAAGAGCGTGTAGCATTTGGCAAATATATGTGTAATGTTCGCCATTGCACTGTTGTTAGTGTGAAAAGAGATGGTATAAAGTATCATAGAAGGTTGTGTCATGAGGTTTCTCTCAAGCACTGTTCATTTCCATTTTGCTCGACTACGTACGAAACTACTGCTGGTTTAAAGACGCATGTTATTGCTCATAGTCATCGTCTTGCTCGATTTAAATCTTTTATTGAGGAGGTTAACGATGACGTTAATCACGTATCGGAAATTTTGGCCGCTATGAAGTTATAAGTAGTTTAATAGCGTTATGATCATGGGGTGACATGTGTTGCCCCGTAATTTTATTGATATAAATTTCTGTCACTTCAGGGGAGTGCGAAAACTGTTTGATGGGTTGTTGTATTAAGCTATTATACGTATACCACGCTGGAAAAGCCGTTGTGGTGGCAAAAATACTTTCTTGCATGGCTTTGTTATCGTCTCTTCCAAAATAAAAGACCGTTGTATAATTTGGTGTGCATCCTGCAAACCATACGGTTCGAGCATCATTGGTGGTTCCCGTTTTTCCCAATAATTCATAATCAACATCCGCGAGTTTAAGTCTGTGTTGTATGCGTTGGCATGCGTTAATAAGTACCTGATTTATTTGACTAATAATGTTCCATGGAAGTACTTGTTCAGGTGCAGGGATATGTTTCCATATTTTTGTTCCCCATTCATCTTTTATCCATTCGATGAGATATGGTTTTTGGTAATAACCATTATTATTAAAGATATTAAACATGCCTACTACATTAAATAAAGAGCTTTCTACGCATCCAAGGGCAAGCGATGGATAATGGTGAACGTCTGTGGCCAAGTGCGTTGCGCGTACAAGATTTGCAAGATTATGGGCGCCATATTTTATGATTGTTTTAATGGCAATAATATTGTTTGATAGTGCAAGAGCATGTGCAAGTGTCATGGGTCCGCTATATTTTTTATTAACATTTCGTGGATTCCATGTGCGATTATTGTCGGCTATACTCAGCGGCTCGTCGTATTCCACATCAGTAAGAGATGCTCCATTTTGCAATGCAATTGCGTAAAGGAGTGGTTTTATAGTTGATCCAACTTGTCGTACTGCGTGTACTCGATTAAACTGCGATGCATTAAAATTATAGCCACCGATATATGCTTGTATAGCACCAGTCTTTGCTGCAATAGATATCATCCCTCCCTCAAGAGGTATTTTTAATGTTGATCTAATTTTTTCTATTGATTGTTGAAAAATTTTTTCAGCAGTTTCTTGATGCGATATATTGAGCGTTGTTTGGATGACAAATCCTTCAGTATAAAGAGCTTTTTTTCCTACAAGTTCTTCCATGAATAATCTTATATTTTCCCGCGCATACAGCGCAAAGCTTGATTCTGCTTGCGCAATAGATAGCGGGATTTTTTTTAAAGAGATAACTTCTTGTTGACTGATATACTTGCATGCATACATAACCTCTAAAACAATATTACGACGTAATAGGGCATTGTCTGGATTAAAAATCGGGCAATAGCGTTGTGGCGACTTTACAATGGCAGCCAAAAGAGCAGATTCTTGTATATCTAACTCTTGCACATTTTTGTTCCAAAATCTTTGAGCGGCTGCCTGAATTCCATACATGCCGTTGCCAAAATAAACATTATTGAGATATGTTTCCAGGATTTGTTCTTTGCTATATTGTCGTTCAATAATGAGTGCAAGCGCTTGTTCTTTTAGTTTTCGGGAAAAAGTTTTTTTGCTATCAAAAAAGAGTAGCTTTACCAACTGCTGCGTTATAGTACTGGCTCCTTGCGCCTTTTTCCAATGATACATGTTGACCAGTATTGATCTAATAATTCCTTTGCATGAAATACCAGTATGCTTAAAAAAGTTTCTATCTTCCGCAGCTAAAAACGCTTGTATAAGATGTTGTGGTAAAATGTTATAACGAACAGGCTCTCTTTTATCAAGTTGGAACCGGGCCCACTCGTTGCCCTGATTATCAAGAACAAGAGAGGGTTTGCTTGTATTGTCACTATCAAGAAGTGAAAAATCAACCCACTGATGATTAATGAGAAAAAAAGCTGCACCCAAAAAAAAGGTGAAAAAAGATATAAAAATACTAGTATATATACGTACGTGATCCATTATTTTATGGTACGCTTATTTTAAACTTTTATCCACATGTAAGGCTTTTTTATGCATAAAAAAAATACATTATCATGGTACGTGACGCCGGTTGTTTTTATAGTTGACACTATGAGCTTCTTGTTTTTCAATCATCCAGTGTGTTACATTACGCGCACTGCCTACATGGATAGTATTATACACACGACATTTTCATGGACGTCTGCTTGTGCAAGCTTTTTTTGCGCCTTGTGCTATGCCGCGTTGATAGGCAATAATATTATTCTTGAAATGAATAAGTTGATTATTATTTCTGTATTTCTCTATTTTTGTAAAAAAATGGTTGATATTTCTCGTCCCGTTAAAATCGCAATAATTACCATTTTTTCTATTTTTTTGTATCTTGCTGATTATTTTATGGCATATCCTGATGCAGGGCTTTCATGGACATTTCAAACAATTATTGCTAATATGATAATGACATATATGATTATAAAATAGTAGCATTGCAAGGCAATCTAGGCAATCGCGGATAAAGTTCTCATAGAATTATATCTGAGGAAAGTCCGGACTCCTAACGAAAAAGATACCTGAGATAATTCAGGGAGGCGTAAGCCTATGGATCGTGCCACAGAAAATAACCGCCTTTAATTTTTAAATTATGGGTAAGGGTGAAAACGTGCGGTAAGAGCGCACGCGCCAAGGTAGTAATATTTTTGGTGGGGTAAACCCTATCTGGAGCAAGATAAACAGTGTGTTCGATGTTTCGTTTCGCAAGATTAAGTTCTTGAATAAACACGCGGGTATATCGCATAGATAAATGGTTGTCATACCTGTGAAGGTAACAGAATCCGGCTTATTGATCGCCTTGTAGTGCTCGTTCTTCGATATATTTGTATACATGAATAGTAAATATCTCCTCTGTCTTTTGCCCGTTTTTTCTTTTATTTTTGGTTATATAATTCTTGCCCGATTATTGACACCTGAATCATTTGAGATGCCTTCTCTGTTGGGTCTTAATGTTTATGAAGCGTTTCCGGTTCTATCGAGACATAATCTTAATGCCAGGATTATGCATATTAAGGAGGATGCAGATGTTGATGAAGGGACTATTTTAGAGCACAGGCCTTATCCGCAGCAAAAAGTTAAGGCGCAGCAGCCCGTTTTTTTGGTTATTTCAACAAAACCTGCTTGTATAGAGACGCCAAATTATAGCTTATTATCTGAGTTAGAAATTCATAAAAAAGCACATTCCCTGGGTGTAAAACCAAAAATCTATACACTGCCATTTCAAACAATTGCTGGAACGTGTATTGCTCAAGCGCCTGCGCATGGCACACAATTATCGCAAGATAAAAGTATGCTTGTATATGTTTCGCAGGGGATAACTTCGATGCGGCTTTTTCCATCTCTACGTGGCAGGTCTTTGGAAGATGTGTGTCGGTTTTGTGATGAACATAGTTTTAGGTATCAGATAGTATATCCAGAACTGTTTGAACATGAGGCTCGAGTAGAGTATACTGTGATTGATCAAAGGCCCTTTGCCGGGTCATTTATAGATTACCGTAATCCGCCTTTTATTCAGGTACAGGTTGCATAACAGAGAAAGAATTTTTATGAAAAACAAAGTAATAGTAGCAGCGCTCAGTATTTTTATCATGCATAGTAGCGCGTCTTGTGGTGTGGCCGATGTATCAGCTCCTGTAAAAAATTTTGTAGTGCCCTTGGGGTTGTACGCAGCAGGATTTTTGTTTGCACATCACACGCTCGTAGATTGTGGTTATCGATATATTGATATCAAAAAAGTGTATTATGCCTGTAAAGAGCAACTCACAGAAGAATCTAAGGGTTTGTTGAGTGAGCAAGAGATCGAGTTTTTTTCTCGCCTACAAGGCATAAGTGCGATGCCATCAGTTTATTGGAGAGAAATAGCATCCACCGCGATCACCATAGCCCTCTTTTATGCCGGCACCCGCTGTCTTCGTCAAGCTCTTTAAGTTTGGTTTTTTCAATGAGGCTGCTTTTTTGAATCCTGCACGTCAACCAAGTTCATATTAACCTTTTTTCCCAATACGTGAGCGGCGCGATTTAAGGTCAAAAGTGTAACGGAATAATTTTTTGGATCAAGCAATCTTTGTAAGCCCGATCGGCTTGTTTTTAGTTGCTTCGCCATTTCTGTTTGTGTGATGTGCATATTTTTCATATGATCTTTTAAGTTTCGGGCGATGACTGTTTTTATAGCAGCAACATTTATTTCTTCAAGAATGCCTTCTTTTTCAAGAAAATCTTCGAAGTTAGAACCAATATATTTTTTATTTTTCATGAGTCACCTATAGTTTTTTAGCTCTTTTTTTTGCGAGTGTAATTTCTTGTTGAGGGGTTTTTTGTGTCTTTTTTATAAAACCATGCAGTAAAATTATACTACTATCGTGGAATACAAATAAAATGCGAGCAATGCGATTGTCTAATTTGCTTCTTATCTCCCATAGCCCAGCGCCTAGTGATTTTACCAAGGGAGAACCTATCGGCCAATCTATTTGTACTATTCTGATATCTTTACCTATAATTTTGCGATCAGCGCTTGATAATTCATGTAACCATTCACGTACCGGTTCATTTCCAGATTCTTCCTGGTAAAAATACACGGGTATTGTTTTTATGAATTCCATCAATCGCCTTTTTATTTACTTGATTATCACTTATCGTACCAAATGTGGTACGATTTGGTCAAGTAATTTTTAAAGACCCCGCTTTATCCACCATTCATCAGTATTAAATTCTTGTGGGTAGTTGATCTTATATGGATCATCTATCCCATATTCTTTTTCTAAAGTTTCAAACCATGTATCGCTTAGTTCTTTTGGTAGCTTAGTCCCGCACCACGGACAATAAAAAACACCTTGGGTGCTTTTATGAGGCCATGATAGTGGTAAATAATATCTTCTTTTTGCGGCATCGTAGCCAATCATTATTCTTCCATCTGCAAGTGTTTTTTCCATCATCTCGCAACAATGTTGAATATGTTTTTGATATATATAGCTTCTCATATTTTGCAAAAATCTTTTTTTGGGGTTTTTTTTCTTTAATCATCTAAAATATTATGCAAATGAAAGTGCATTCTCATTGCTTCGTGTATTTTTTCTCTAAAGCATTCGACGTGACAATAAAAATTTTGATTATATTGTTGATCTTTTGATTTATCTAAATTAATCAAAACGTTGATCTCGGCAGGATTTGTTTTTGACGATTCAATGCCTTTATTACAAAAACAACATCTAAATTTTAGTCCATTCATTTATTGCCATCCATAGTTTTTCCCTAAATTACATAGTGCTTTTTTATCAATATTTTTTAATGCAGTAATCACTTCTTCCATGCATTCATTTATTACTATGACATTATAATTTGCGCCAATTTGTCTGATATACGCTTTTGAACCATCTGCTTGTAGTTTTGTCAATGTTGGTGTTGTTATGGCCTCTTTTACTTCTTCGGGAGTGAATCCGCGTTCAATTAATCTTTTTATCCCATGCGCAGTAACTTTAATAATACTGGTAAATTCTTTAATTCTTAGATCTATTTTTAATTTTTCATACTGAGCAGCATTATGTGCCGAATTATCTCGTTTTTCGGGTGTGTTTTTTTTGCGTTCATCGTTCTTATGATCTTTGTCATCTTTTTTGGGTTTTTTATTTCTTGGATCTTCAGGATCATTTGGGTCGCCGGGGCTGGCGCTGCAAGATTGTGGGATATTTGTAAAACTTACTTCGCCAGAATTATTTTTTTGATCAGCATTATATATAAAGTGTTTCTCGATAGTGTTTGCATGAAACACTAGTTCATAATGAGATAGTTTGTTCTTGCGCGGGATCATTTTCATGGCGATGCCAATGACACCCCCAATAGCAGCGCCACCTATAATAGTGAGTGGTCCAAGAAAGCTACCAGCCGTGCCTCCAGCTACTGCGCCACTACCAAATGCCATGCTAAACCCAAGGTGAAAGGCGACTGGAAAAAACATATTGTGCGTTACAATGGCATGTCTGCCTACCAGAAAATTGTGGGGGCGTGTGACCCCAAGCGAATAAACCGTGAGCGTTTTTTTTACAAATTCTATGTGCGTAATGGGGCATAATTTTTTGTCTGCGCCTAGTAGTTGATCGCCAACGGTTAGTTGATACGCGGGCACCCATTTTTGTACTGCAGGCACATAAAATTTTTGGCTTGGCGTGCATATAATATCATCATTAAACTGTTCGTCGAAGCCGATTCTAAAATAGCAATTTGTGGTACTGGTCCCGGCGGATTTTATTTTTTTATGCGTATATGTACCGGCGTGAATGGTATAACTAGTGACACATTGGTGTTCGGATATGTTATTGCATAATTGTTCTATGCTTTGCCAAACATCGCCCGTTTTTACGAGTGTATGCGGACCAAAGCCATGACCTACAAGCTGTGCTGTTAAAAAAAATATAAAAAATAAAAATCGCTTCATTAAATTAATCGATCGATATTTGTCCTAAATCGTTTTAGATTATAGGTAAAAATGCATCTCTTATGCAATAAATAATTTTAATATTAGCGTAGTGCAGTCGTGATAGTATTTACTGGATGTTGTTCGTAAACGACTTGATATAAACTGTTTAAAAGGGGTAAGTCGAGCTTGTTGCTTGTTATAATCTGCTGGACAGATGCGAGGGTTGATAGGCCTTCTGGCGGCGCGTCAAATTGAGATATAGCTTCTTGAAGCGACTTTCCCGAACCTAATAACATGCCCACTTGATAGTTTTTACTCATGGGATTACAGGTTAAAAAAAGATCACCAAGGCCAGCTAAGCCATATACCGTTTCTTGTTTGCCACCTAAAAATTTTACCAAAAAAACTATTTCTGAAAGTGCTTGGGTTATGTACGCAGCTTGAGCATTTAAACCATAGCCACTGGCTGCCAATAAGCCCATACCGAGTGATAGTGGGTTTTTCAGTGCGGCTGAAAGCTGTATGCCTATAAGATCTTGTGATTGGTGTGTCATGCAGTAACTATTACTGAGCAAATTGCTTATTTCATGACTGCGCGCGCCTGCAATTACTATATGCGTAAGCTTTTTTTCTGTTAATTCTTTGGCAAAACTTGGGCCGGAAATAACAGCGGTTGCAGCTTGCGGTAAAATATCATTAATAATTTGTGTCGGAAGAAGAAGGGTTGTTTGCTCGATGCCTTTATTGCCCATAACCCAAACTTGATTATGATGGCTCGATATGAGCGTACTGATAACAGATCTTAAAAATGGCACGGGAATGGCGACAAAAATAAAACGATGCTCGAGTATATCTTGTATAGTATTTGTCAGAATAATAGTAGTGGGAAAACCTATAGGTAAACTTTTTGCTTGGTAATCCCACAGCGTAACCAAATGACCGTTATCAGCGAGTAAAAGGGCAAGAGCTTTTCCCCATGCTCCAGCGCCCAATACGGCAACGCTTGTGTGAATAACGTTACGCTCCAAAATTTCTTTCGATACTCTCATAATAATCAACCGCCTTATGAAGATGTTCAACCGTTATTTCTGGCCAGTAACAATCTATAAAATACAGTTCGCTATACACTGATTGATAGGGTAAAAAATTACTGAGTCTATGCGTATAGCCTGTTCTAATAACAAGCTCAGGATCAGGCATGTCATGTGTCCATAAATGTTGCGCAATAGTATCTTCGGTAATATTTTCTGGCATAATGCCCGATGCAACAATATTTTTTATAGCGTCAACAAGTTCTTGCCGTCCGCCATAACAAAACATGATATTGAGCGTTAGTCCTGTGTTGTGGGCGCTTTTTGCCTCGATGGCATTAATGTTTTCTATAAGTTGTTGAGGGAATGAGCTTCTGCGGCCGATAAAGCGTACTCGTACATTGTTTTTAATAAGCGTATCAAAATATGAGTCAGAAACTTCCTTGGCTATAATATTAAAAAGATAGTCTAATTCATCTGAAGACCGCTTAAAATTTTCGAGAGAAAATGCATACAGGGTGAGATAGGGGATCTTCTTTTTAATGCAGAATTCTATAGTTGTTTTGACCGGTTCTATCCCCTGTTTATGCCCTAGCCATGGCTTGAGACTATTCTTTTTAGCCCAACGTCTGTTGCCGTCCATAATGATTGCAAGGTGTTTAAGCTTGGTAGGCTTGTCGTCATAGTGTGCGATTGAACTAGTGCTATAGGTGCGTTTTTTATAGACAAAAACACAGGCCACAACAACGCTGATGCAGGCGAGTATAACAAGCTTTTTTATCATGATTGTGCTACTGCTTGAGAGGTTGAAGTTCTAGTGTATTCTGTGTTGTTGTGCGTTTTGTATAATAACTTTTTAGATACGTATAGCAAAAATAAAGTATGGTCATGCCAGCGGCTATTAATAATCTTTCAATAATAACGACTGGTATGAGGCTCATCCAATAGAGTGGGGTGGTAGGGCGTGTGTATAACCATATCACAGAGCCGACGGCATGTGTGATAAATGTGCTGCCAAGTGCGTGAGCAAAAAAGTTTTTATGCGGGTAAGCGAGTGCTATCAGGGGAATTATCCAGTAGGCGGTATAGGGTAATGCATAGCTGCCAATAGGGTGAATAGCAAAGAGCATAAAGCATATAACGGGAAAACTTATGATCAGTAGTCGCAGGCGTGGCGACGTGGGCGCTGAAAAGTACAGAGCTCCACAAAAACTTGGTATGTGGTATGCTGAAAGGTATGTATACAGGGTGTTGAGTCCGTACATTTTTATACCTGTGCGTACGCATAATAATAAGAAACTTGCGTAGACTCCTGTAAGCCCAATGAGTGGTGCGATGCATGCGTTTATAAAGAAAAATGGTAACATGTGCTTATTCCTCTTGCGAATATGAGTATTTGATTCATCATTGTATCATAGAGTATAGTTAATTTAAAGGAGGTGCTTTATGAAATATAAGGCGATAATTTTTGACATGGATGGTACCATTGTCGACACAGAAAATATATGGGCCGATGCGACAAAGCTTTTTATTGAGCGTCGCGGCATTGCATATACGGGCGAATTGGAAGCAGCTTTGCGCAAAGAAATTCACGGCCTTGCATTGCATAAAAGCTGCGGCGTGATTAAAGATTTTATTAATCTTGAAGGTTCAGTTGAAGATTTGATTAAAGAAAAGTCTCTCATCGCCTACGATTTATATAAAAATGGCATCAAGTTTATAGATGGCTTTGAAGCATTCCACTGTATCGTACAAACTAAAAACATCAAAAATGGTATTGCGACCAACGCCGATGACATGACGGTTCAGTTAAGTAATCAGGCATTAAATTTGAGTTATTATTTTGGCGATCATATTTATGGCATTTCTTGCGTTGGTAATATTTGCAAGCCGGATCCTGCTATTTATCTTCACACAGCTGAAAAATTGGGTATTGACCCTCAAGAATGTCTGGCGATTGAAGACTCCGCGCATGGCATAAAAGCCGCTCAAGCCGCCGGGATGTTGTGTATAGGCATTAATACGTCATGTAATTATGATCAGGTTAAAAAAGCCGATTATATTGTCGATCGTTATCAAGACATCGACCTCGATGCATTACTACTGGGCATTTAAGAGCAAAAAGCAGCAAAAGCTAATTGATAATTTAATTGCGCGAGGTTTTTCATGCAATCTTTTACGCATAAAAAAGCTCCCCATTTAACATTTCTACGTGTTACCGGGGAGCTCTTTTATTTGTAATCTTTTTGAACTTCTTAATATGTTATTTATTCAGAATCAGAAATTTCCTCAATCTCCTGCCATCCATCAAAATTAAGATCAAAAGATTTTTCCTGAGCTTTAAATTTTTTGTCCAGCGCTTCCTTTGCTTTAGCAAACTTTTTTATATGAGCATCGAGAGTAACCTTACTGGCTTTAAATTTTTTTATTAGAGCATCGCTCTTTTCTTGCATAGCTCTAAGCTTTTTTATTCCAGCGTCACTTTTTTCTAGAGCTTTTTCTAATTCTTCCCATAGTGTATATTTTTCATCCCGAGCAGCTTTATATTGTGCTTGGAGTGCTTTTATTGGGGGCGTACGTTTTTCTTCTTCTTCAAAAATTTCACTTTGCTCTTTGGGCACATTGATTTGGTCTTCCAGTTCTGTTTTTTGAGGCATATGCTTTTGTTCTTCAAGCTTTTGCATCCAATATTCAAATGTCTCTATTCGAGTATCGATTTCTTCTTCCCTTGCTTTGTTTTTTTTCATTAACGCTTCATAGTTTTCTTGTTGTATTTTTCGCTCTTTTGGTGTTTTTGCTCGATTCAAGAAAAATTTGTAATCTAGATACTCCTCTTCTATCCGTAGCGCAAGGTCTACTGCAATACATAGACCTACGTGCTTTTCGAGCACTTCTCTTCTTTCTTCAGGATTTAATTTATCTTCGTCGAATGCGTTTATTTTATCTTCACACTTTTTTATTTGAGCATTAAGCTTTTTTATTCTGATCGCATTTGTGTTTTCCTGAGCCTCTTTTGGGGCTTTATATTGTTCGCATATCCGATCTTTAGGTTCTTCTTCGAGCACTATATCTATTTCTTGCTTAGTTTCACGTTGTACTTCTTTTTTCCACCACGCCTCTATTTCAGCTTTGCATTCTTCTTCCAGAGCTTTTTTTAGAGAAGCTTGTTTTTCGGTTTCTATTTTTTTTACCTGAAGCGCGTGTTCTTGAGTTTTAGGTTGTTCTTCGAGTGCTTTTGCTTGAATTGCGAATTCTTTTTTTGCTTTTTCACGTGCGGTTTTATTTTCTTTTTCGCATTCTTTGAAATATTTATTAAGAATTTTATTATCAGCGGCGTAGTTGATAACTTCTTGGCCTGTATTAAATTGAGTGAATTTAAGAACATCGCGAATTTTGCCCTTGTTCTTAAGCTTTAATGCAATTCTGGAATCTATGATTTTCCCTGTTGAATCCTTTTTATCAGTTACATTAAGATGAAAAGATCCACTTTTGGCGTAATTATCAATATGTTCATTTTGCAATTGTGTGATAATCTCTGGTAAAAATCGTGCTATTTTTATGATAGTAGTGTGCGACGGCGCGTAGTCATTATCTCTTACATCAAGTCCTACAATAATTTTTTTACTTTGAGGTTTTAGAGCATTATTTTTTTTAGATCTTATTAACTTTGCTATATCTATAGCATCTTTAATGGAATTTGGAGCGGTTGCGAGAACTACATTGTTAACAGCCATCGCTATTTTTTTATCCACCCCCGGTACAATGTGCAATATGATTCCAGTGGTAACGGCTGCGGCGAAGGGAAAATGTTTTTTTACAAATTTAAGTCCTTGCCCTTCAGGGACGCTTCCAATTCTTGCAACAAAATCATGTGATGTGTGATGAATAACTTGCTCAACGTTTTCTGGCTTATAGACTTTTTCTGGTCGTTCCGGGCATGCAAAATCTACTATTAATTTTATGGCTTTGCCTTTCCATATTTGGCTAAAATAGTGCGCAAGGTTGCATCCATGACTGTGGTTTATAATAACAAGATCAACATTTTTATATTCAGGTGTTTTATTCAGATATTCCAATAAAAATTCTGCGCCTCTTATACGTGCTTCATCCGTTCTAAATCCTGACCATTTAATTGATATAAGTTCCGACATTATTTTATTACATGTTGCATACCATGAGGCAAATCTTTTGATATGGCGATATCCTTGATCAGATTCATCAAAATCATCAAAGAATGCTTTTGTTTCTCGTCCCCATGTTCCGTGATTAGCTATTATTAGCGCAATATTACCAATTTGTTTAACAGATTCTGGCGTGTATGAATATCTTCTACAAATTTCAAATTCTTTTTCTCGCTCAATTTGATATTTGTGGCTTATAGCTGAATCAGGTGCATTTTTGTCTATTTCAATTACAGGACTTTCATTCCTACTTGTTCCGGCGTTATAGGGCTCATTCTTTGCCATAACGTTGGTTTAGGCGAGATGATATCGTCAGGATATAATTTTGAAGATTCAATAGCTTTTAATGCTGAAAGATTTTCTTGTGGTATCGATGATGCGGTGTATTGCAAAGTAGGATAAAGTATTTCTTCCGGGAGTATTTTATTGGAATCATAAGACGTATTTAATTCCATGGAATTAGTGTGATTAATGCTATTTAATAATACTGCAAATGCAAAAAAAGAAGTTAAAGTTATTTTTTTGGTTTTGATGATCATGTTGTTTTTCTATTATATTTTTTGTGTGACTATATTTTTCTATGCGTTTTTATGAATGACCTTACTGGGCGTGTTTTTGAATCGGGACGTAATCTCGGTATCCACACATAAGGGGTTTGTTGGCACGCGCTCCATATAGCAACGCTTGAAAATCCAATTCCACATACAGATCCAGTTGTTAATAAAGTTGTTCCTACAACTAAGGAAATTGTTTTTAGGTATGAATCGTTCATGTTAAAGCGTGATGCAAGGTAACATGAAGCACCAAGCCCCCATAAAGAGAAAAATCCTATCGTAAATATCGGTTTTTGACTAATTTCGATTTTTCCGTGATAAAAACAATCATCATGACAATTTTCAGCTTTACCTTCAATTGCATTCCAAGGTATTTTTGCTTGATCTTCTTTTTTTGGGTAATAAATATTAAGTGCACTCTCAAGAGACCTATCGCTATGCTTTTTTATTGCGTTTTCTATCATTTCCTCGCAATTTTTGTTTACGAAAACACCATGATAATCATCATGCATAGCATTGCCACTGGTGAATGTCGTTAGAATTGCCACGGTTAAAATCGAGAGATTTAATAAGAACCTAGATTTTTTATTTGTAGACATAATGTGTTTTCCCTTTGTAATGTTAAATTCCTCACTATGTTTTAAAGGTAACAGCTTTTTATAAAAAAACGAATTTATTAAGCGTTTTTATAACTAAAAATTCCATATTGAAAGTATTTGAGTGGGTGCTTGCTCGTGCTCAGGATTTGATCAGCTATTTTGATAAAATGGTGGCTAGTGCAAACCGGATCCTGCTATTTATCTTCACACAGCTGAAAAATTGGGTATTGACCCTCAAGAATGTCTGGCGATTGAAGACTCCGCGCATGGCATAAAAGCCGCCCAAGCCGCCGGGATGTTGTGTATCGGGATTAATACGTCATGTAATTATGATCAGGTTAAAAAGGCTGATTATATTGTCGACCGTTATCAAGACATCGACCTCGATGCATTACTACTGGGCATTTAACAACTAAACATTTGGCTTATGCTCTTTTATAAGCGAGCCAATAATATAAACCCGCGCCAATCCCAATCACAGCAGTAGTTTTTATGGTAGTATAAAGAAAACGTTTCTTTTCTTGAGCGTGTAAACATTTTTTTTGTTCATTTTTTAGATTATTGCGGGCATCTTCTGTCATCGAATTCCGAGATAGTTTTGTAAGATAATAAGAATCGCCATACCAAAGTTTTGTTATAAATAATGTCCATGAGCTTAAAAATAAGCCACCTGTATCAATAATATAACATTTACTATCATCGGCTCGTATAAGATTTCTTTCATGTGGGTCCTCAAACCCTGTTGTGTTATGCAAGCAAATGATTTGATTGATATGAGCCGAATTTAAAAGTTTGAGGGGGCCTTCTTCAATTTTTTCAGCAATAACTAGAGTATTTTCATCAGAGATTGGGCGATTGTCGTCGTATACGCGATATAAATATTTCTTTGGAACGTCAAGTGCTGTAAGCTTGTTTTTTTCGATACTTTGCTTAAGAATATTGGCACCCATTACCCGATTAACATGGTATTTTATATAATGGCCGGGCAGCCAGCTGATTTTAGTAACGCCTTCACCATCAACAAATCCCTGCCACCATCGTGGATTTTTGTAAGAAAATGTCTTAAAACGACTTGTTTTTTCTTGAATAAACGCTTGCAGCTCTGCTCTATGAGCATCGAGAGCGTCCTTAACGTTTGCAGGCATTTCCATGCCAAAAAGGGGTATTGTCAAAGAGAGTAGCGATAAAAATAATATTTTAAAATTCATAAATATCCAGATGATTTGCTATTTATAATTTATAATACAAGTTTATCATATGCTGAAAACATGTCGATTGCGTATGGTGCAAAACTTGACATTTATTATTCAATCTGTATATTTATAAGATATTATAATAAGTACAAATAATATGTTTGGAATTTAATTTTAGAGGTGAGTATGAAGATGTATGTCAAAATAGCTCTTTTTATGACTTTTTTGGTGGCTGGATTTGCCCAAGGGGGGCTGATTGCGTCGCATAAATCCCATAATAAGAGTCATATGGGCGAAGCCTTGTGGGCAACCTTACAGCCTATGACGCCGCAAAATACCCTCTTTTTCTTTGATTTGCATGGGGTGATATCTCATACCAGTTCTCCTGATATATGGGCTGAATTTAGTAAAAACGTCGAAAATAAGGGTGTGCTTTTGTCTACAATGGCGAAAATTGGCTGGAATGGCGATTGGGCTTGGGCTAAAAAGCAAACAAAAGTATTTGAGTTTCGTATTGATGTGCTTACGGAGCGGTACCCGATTCTCGAAAAATATAAGCAGAATTTTATTAGTCTGACTAATGCTCAAAAGCCTAACGAGAAAATGGTTCGCATCATTAAAGAGCTGAGAAATAAGGGATTTACTATTGTTCTTGCATCAAATATAGGCCCCAAAACACTTGAGGATTTTAAGGTAAAATTCCCTGAAGTTGCAGCATTATTTGACGATATGTACATAATTGATAAAAAAATTAATTTTTATGGTAAGCCGGATTCCAAGTATTTTGAAGGGCTCAAGCAATTTGCTCTTGATAAGGGACATGCGGGAAAGCAGATGGTGTTTACTGATGATGATCAAGAAAATATTGATGTTTCAGTAAGAAAGGGCTTTTTTGGTACTTTTTTTACAGGCGCAGATGCATTTGAAAAGCTTTTGAAAACATATGGCGCTTTAGCGTGATCTTAATAAAGCTTTGCAAATTTTTGTAAATTTTTGTAAATTACATAATGAGTTTGGCGTTATGCTAAACCCAACCTTGATAACCTCCATTTCCCCTATCCGTGACGCAAGTCTGGATGGGGGGCACTTTTTTTACCACACAAAATTGCGTGAATCGCTTATAAACCATGTATCCTTATTATAAAAATAATCGTTTTTTGAATCATCCTGATGAAAAGGGACACTCTGTCTTTTTTAAATCACTCTGGATGATTATTACGGGCATTTTTTCTGGGCGCAGAACTCAGCGAGCGCACAATTTTTTGCATGCGCCTACTATCGCAGAACATAATGCTTTGAGAAATGCTGCTGGGCATAATAAGTGCGTTATTACTTGGCTTGGTCATGCGACTTTTCTTATTACTGTGCCTGGCGCTACTATTATAACTGACCCCGTATTGGGGGACCTTTCTTTGTTATATAAACGATGGGATAATCCTGTAATTACTCCTGATCAATTGCCGTCTATCGATATTATTTTGCTTTCACATAATCATAGAGATCACATGGATGAGGCGAGTATTCGTATATTGCATGCAAAAAACCCTGCCATAAAAACACTTGTTCCCATGGGTGATAAAGCATGGTTTATAAAAAGAGGCCTTGGGAATGTGCACGAATGTTCATGGTGGGAATCTATAAAAATAGGTGAAGCTATGTATACATTTTTACCAGCAAAACATTGGTCCCAGCGTGGTTTTTTTGACAGAAATAAGTCATTGTGGGGTAGTTGGATGATACAATCACCAGATATATGTTTATATTTTGCGGGTGACACCGCTTATGGCGAACATTTTTCTCTTATTGGTAAACAATATTCTATTGATATTGCGTTAATGCCCATCGGCCCATGTGAGCCACATGCTTGGATGAAAGATTCCCATCTTAATGCGCAACAGGCCGTTCAAGCTTTTTGTGATCTTAATGCCCGGCATTTTATAGCAATGCACTGGGGAACGTTTCCTTTTGGTATTGATTATCAAGCGTTGCCGTATGAATATTTACTTGATAGTTGGCAAACTCATTCAGACAAAGCATTACGTAAGAAAACGCTCCACCCTGGCGCTTGCGGTAAAACGTTACAATTCTGACACGCAGAATGTGCATTTTTTTTGTGTTGTTTTTATAATGTTATAGCAACGTGAGCATAGTACTTGATTGCAGCACTTTTGCATGACCCATAATTTTTTAACGGGTATTGTTTTAAAATCTTCCCAACACACAGGACAGCGATTCTCGCTTTTTTTTGCTTGTCTTTGCAAAGTTTTTCTTATCAGGCGTATGCTTGGATAATGTTTAATTTCTGAGGCTATGTTGAGGGCTGTTTTGTTATTTTTATCTCTTTTTAAAATATTAATTGTTGGATCTGCAAGTAATTTTTTCACTTGTTTTGTGCTTTTATGTCTTACTGCTTTATGTAAAGCATCATTATTTTCAACGGGCTTAATCGTGCATGAAATTATGAACGCGTAGATTGCAATATTATACAGTTTCATTAATACCCCCATTTTTTAGTAAAAATTTTTGGTCAAATATGCTCTTCCGGAATCTCCAAAGATCATTACAAGCGTATCTTGCGGTGTTAATGTTTTTGAGTATTCATAGGCAGCATGAGCGACAGCGCCGCTTGCAGGTCCTACAAGTAGTCCGTGGTTGCGGGCAAGATTTTTAAGCATGTCCAATGCTTGGTTGTCATGGACTAAGTGATAGTTATCAATAATCGCCTTATCAAGAAGCGGTGTTTCATAATCCACCCCCATGCCTTCTATCGAATATGGTTGAGGATGACCACATGTTGAGCGATATGAGTTTGCGGCGTCAACGGCATGAACACTGAGCGTACTGTTTTGTTCTTTTAAAAATTTTCCTGCGCCAGAAACGGTGCCGCCGGAACCGGCTGCAGCAAAAAAGTGTGTAAGTGCGCCAGCTGTTTGCCGCCAAATTTCTGGTCCCAAATGGCTATAATGTGCTTGCGCATTAGTTGGATTGAAATACTGATTAATCATAAATGAATTGGGGGTACTTTTATGAATTTCTATCGCTTTACTATGATAACTTGCTGGATCATCAAGAAATTCGCACGCCTTGCACACAACGACGGTTGCTCCGTATGCCGCAAGTGTTGCTCTTTTTTCTAGGCTTATTTTTTCTGATACGGTAATAATTACTTTGTATCCTTTAATCGCTCCGATCATAGCGGCTGCAATGCCTTGATTGCCTGAAGATGCTTCAATAATCGTTCCGCCGGGCGTGAGAATGCCTTTGCGTTCTGCCTCATTGATCATAAATAACGCTGCGCGATCTTTAATGCTTCCACCTGGATTAAGATATTCTAATTTTGCATATACTGTTGCGGGTGTTGCAAAATTAACTTTAACAAGTGGCGTGTTGCCGATAATAGAAAGTAATGATGAGTGTAGCATGCGTTGTCCCAAGTGTTTTATGATAATTTTAGTTGATAGTATACAAAAAGTGTGTATATCAAGCAAAAAATGATGCGTAAAGTTTTTTGTGTTCTTCATGCATGGTGTCATCGCTAAAATCAGCAAGATTATCAGAAAAAGAGCTTAACTGTTCATATAATATTTGATTGCGTGAGAGCTCAAGCATGCCGTGAGCTAGCGCTAATCGGTCTTTTTGTGGGTATATAAGCCCATTTTTTTCATGAAAAATTACTTCAGGGATGCCGCCGGTTGCATAACTTATTACGGGCAGCTTCATGGAGCGGGCTTCTATGATCGCGCAGGGAAGTCCCTCCCATAATGATGTCAGGGTAAACGTGTGCCAGGTGCTCATGGGGACTTGCACTTCTGCACGCCAGCCGTAAAATGTTACAACATGATTAAGTTGTAGCGTTTTGACCAGCTCTTCGAGTGAGGGACGCATTAGGCCATCACCTATAATTTCTAAGCGAGTGTTTTTGTTGTGTTGGTATACCTCTGCAAATGCATGAATAAGATCATGAAGATTTTTTTGAGGTTTGCAGCAGGCTATGGTGCCAAAAATAAAGGGGGTTGTTGTAGGAAATGGCAGGCTTTCTACACGTAAAAATTTTTTATAATCTATGGCAGCACGAATTATTGAGCTTTTATGTGTAAAATGTGGGAATAATCGAGAACCGTAGCCGATATCTTTTTGTGATACACAAATAAAATGCGTGGTTATTAAGCTCGTTATTAATTCGCACAAATAAATTAAGATCCAGGCAATTTTTTTTTGATGTTCATGGCAGGCAAAACCATGTACGGTATGTACGCGATGGGTTACGCCAGCAAGCCATGCGGCCCATCGGCCTACAATTCCAGCTTTTGTACTATGGGTGTGAACAATTAAGTCTGGGTAGCTGTTTTTTAATTTTTTTATATGACGCGTTATGTGCCAAAAATTTTTGAGTTCAGTGAGAAATAGGCCTATGCCTATTTCTCGTGTGAATGTTTTTATCAGAGTGACCTGATTGAGATGTCTCACTTGATCAACAAGAACCCCTTCATGCCCTGATAATAAAAAAGTAGTGTGATCTTTTTGTAGTGCGTTAAATAAAGAGAGGCATACTTTTTGTGCTCCACCAAGTTCTAATTTTGTGATGATGTACAAAATATGCATTATTCGCTTTATTTTTTAATATCGTTTTTTCTGCTGGTCAAATTGATAGCGTGCATGTATGAGATCTTCGATTTGTCCAAAAGCTTTTTTCGGAGCCACTATTGTTACTTCGGCATGATTGCCATTGTTTGTAAGGTTTTTGCAAAAATGTTCGCGTGCTTTTGGAGTTAATGACCATTCATTAACTTGCTTAAGATTAAAATCACGTCTTATTAAGTGGGTTTTTATTATTTGAATTGCGTCTTGTGTAGTTACTGTAGTGCAGATGTCGTTGTTTTTTTTATAGTGATATCTGATGGTACACAGTTGCGCGTTGCACAGGTGTGTAGCGAGACAAATAATTAATAATAGCTTATGCATGGTAACTCTTTCGTATAGTAATGGTGAATTATGCAAAGAGTAGTATAAACGAAATAATAAGTCCGTAAATAGCACCGGTATCAATAATAGCTTGACCCAGAGCGCTTGTTCGCAATAAAAGAGAATAATGTTCGGGATGTTTTCCTATTTCTTGACAGGTGGTGCCTGCGGTTTTTCCTGATGCTATGCCAACCCCTAATGTGCTTAATCCAACCGAGCATGCAACCGCGATACACACGAATATTGATGGAGGGTTGGGCATAAAGGCCATGGTGAGCGCAATAACAAATGCAAAAAGAGTCGGTGTTTCTATCATAGCTTGGCTGATAAACGTAAATGTTAAAATTTGTTGATATGAGCTCGGGTAGCGTCCGAGGGTTTTGCAGCTGGCAAGACCAAAATATGTTAATCCAATGGTTGGCCCAATTGATCCTAGGGCTAATGCGCAGCCGCTTGCGCATAACACGATACTTGATGATACCTGTAGTATATTTGGCAATTGGTTGCGAATAATAAGGCTCATGATAAAACCAAAAACGAGTGGTGTTTGTAGAATTGAAAGAGTGATCAGTAAAAGATTAGTAATTTTTCTATGCATAAATGGTTGCCGTGCAGTTGCTTGTAATGCAGCGCATGAAGGAAATGCAGAGCACAATCCTATGACAAACCCTGGTATAGCGACAGAAAGAGCCATGCCGATTGCAGCAATAGGGTAATTGTGGTGCGTAAAAAGCAATAAAAGCCCTATAATAGTTCCTAAAATTGCAGCAGTCTCTGTAACAACAACGCTGATGAGAAATTGACTATTAATGAGCCCGGCAGAGCTTGGTTGTTGATCTAAGGCCTTTAAAACACCTTTGCCAATAAGAGCTTGACCGAGACCTACACCCAGTGAAGGAAGTGCGACCGTTGTTGCAATAGAGAGTGCATGAATTATTTGAGGATATGTCATATCTCTTCGCCTTCATGAGTAGAACGTAATGCAAGGCTTAAATACGTGAGGGTTAAAATAGTGAATACGAATGCCTGGATAAAACCTTCAAATAAGCCAAAAAAGAGGGCTATTATAAGATTAAATCCTGAAAAAATTCCAAAAAATTGTAAAAAAACTGATTTTGTCAGCAGTTTTTGCCAAAGCGCACTAATAATTGATCCACCAAAAATATTACCAAATAATCTAAATGATAATGATATAATTGTTGCTACGCGTCCAATAAGTTCCAGTGGGAGGGTGAAGAGTGCACTTGCCAGATTAACGATCGCTTTAGCGGGAATTATTATAAGATCTAGGGGGGCGAGATTTTTTGTTGCATCAAACGTGAAGGGGATTTTAAAGAAATCTTTAAGATAACCAAACAGGCCATGATGACGAATGCTTTCTTTTTGAATATAGAAAAACGCCATAAGTGCGAGTGCAAAGGTTGTATTAAGGTCTTTTGTTGGTTCTTCTAAGTGTGGAATAAGAATAAGACTATTACATACAAAAATAAAAATAAATAATGTTGTTATAAATGCAAAGTATTTGTATTCAAAGTGATCAATCGATTGATTTAGTAAGTCTTTGAGTGTGTTAATACCAGAGATAATAATATGAGATGCTATGCTTTTTTCATCTCGTAATGCCCAGCGACACAAACATGACCCAATAAAAATGAGGATAAGGGTTGCCCAGGTAAATACCAGTGTGTGCGCATTGAGTGCCATGAAGGGTGAATGTATACCTAAAAATGATAATGGATACCAAAGTTTAGTATGAAAAAGATCAAAACCTTCCATCCGTTTACCTTTATCGAGATTGTTATTTTTTGAGAAGTATTGTTATAACGCCACTAAAAACCATTAATGTCAGTATAAAATGTAAGTATGATAAGTGCAACATATAAAACAATATTATTGAGCAAAAAATAATGCGAAATGTTGATAGTGCGCCAACGAGCGGTGGGGGATTATGTGAATGTGGGTATATTTTAATAAGCGAATAAGTATACAGATAGGCGAGCGTGCTGCCACATATGATCGGTAAGGTGAAGAGGGTTAACAAAAAGAGCATAAGAGTAAGCCCCGCATGTTTATGCGGGGCCCATTAATAAGGTTGTTAGAATTTCTTGATACCTTTAAGGCGCCAATAGTGATTAACGATTGAGTGTGACCCGGTTATAACCAGAAGGCCATTTCTTTCATCAACTGACTTTTTAGCGAGTTCAAAAGCTTCTTCGAATGATTTACATGCACGAGCTTTAATCTTCATGCTTTTTATATCATTGGTTACTTGTTCAACATCCCATGAAGTGTCTTCATCAAGTCCAGCTATAGGATCTGTTATAGGGCAAATGAATATTTGTCCGGATGTTTTTTTGAAGAAATAACGAACAAGTTTTAAAAATTCTTCGCTGTGCATTTTGTTAAAAGCAGCGCCTACGACAATGGTAAGACCTTTGAGTGGGCGTTGATAATGTAACAATCTAATGCCAAGTAACAGATTTTTGAAAGCATCGATATTGTTTGCCGTATCAAGAAGAACGGTAGGTTTTTCTTTATCAAGAATTTGGAATCTTCCAGGAAGTTCATTTGATACTTCTTTCCAGAACTTTTCAAAAGTCTTTTCTGGATTGATATCTCTTTTGCGCTTTTCATCGAGCGTAGGTCTTCCGCGTGCGCTTTTTGGCTTGCTTAATAACGTACCAGAAAGAATCGTACTATTTTTATTAATAAAATGTTCTGAATACAGTTCTGCAATTCTTTCAGCTAAAGCAGCACAGCGTCCATGAAGTTGTTCAAATGGGTAGGTCAATGCAGCTAATTTTCGTATTGGCATTGCCCAGATTCCGCCTTGAGCTTCAGTTAAGGATTGCATTAATTGCAACATTGCCTTGCTTTGATCGCCAGAAACAATATGTGTATCTTTTTTAACAATACCCATGATGTCTTGCGCAGCTACTTTCATGCTTTCTTCCGTAGCGAGTACGTTTTGTGAAGTAACGCGTGTTATGCTGACAACTTTTGCATGGCAAACGTTGGTAGCATCATATAATCCGCCATTATGTGTTTCAAGTAATGCGACATCGACATTGTTTTGGTTAAAATAAACAAGCGCCATCATAGTTAAGAGTTCATGGCTATACGCATCTATTTTAAGTGTTTCTGCCATATTAATAACTTCGTTGCCAATTTCTGTAAATAACTTATTAGAAACTGCTTCGTTATTGATAGTGAGGCGTTCATTATAGGTTAAAATATGCGGGGAGTAAAAAGCCCCAACTTTTAAGTTTTCTTCTTGAAAGAGACGAGCGGTAAAATGCATAGTTAAACTTTTGCCATTTGTACCACCAATAATGATAGCATTGGTTTTTTGTGATAATGAACCAAATGCGGCATCAAGTTTTTTGATTCTATCAAGTGTCTTGGAATCTTTATTGACGTTCCAATGTTTGTCGAGGTAGTCAACTACCTCGGAGTAGCTTCGCTGTTTTGCGATAGTGGCAGCAGTTTTTCCCACTGCTTGTTTTGTTATATCCATAGTACGGGTCCTCATTCAATGTAAAAAAATATAATTTTTTCAAAAAATATATAAATAATATGTCATATAGTATTATTTTATAGGCATTTTTAAAAATGTCAAATTATGAATTCTTCATCTAATATCTAATAATAAATTTTCAAAAAAGCAAATAAATTATAGGTATAGTCAGGTAAGTGTATTTTTTTATTGACCTTTTTTTACTATTTCGGTCTATGCTATTGATATCTAAACCGGAGAAAACATTATGAATAAAAAAACGTTTTTAAGGGGTTTTAGCTTGATAGAACTCATGATTGTTGTATCAATTTTGGCCTTTTTATCAATGCTGGTTATTCCGCATTTGAGCCATTTTTTGGCAAAATCTAAGCGAACAGAAGCTTATATCAATTTACGCTCCCTGTATATGGCCCAAAAAGCCTATTGGCTTGAGCATGGGAGCTATACCCAGCAGCTTGCCGGTCCAGACAGCCTGGGCTGGAAGCCTGAAGGGGTGGTGTGTTATTCCTATGGTTTTGGGGGGTCTGAAGGGGTCAATAATGTTATAGGGTCCCTAAAAACACCTTCGAGCGCCCTTGCCCCAGCTACTGCAGGTTCAGATAGCTTTATTATAGCTGCTGCAGGCGATATCGACGGGGACGGCACCCCGGACGTGCTCACCATCGATCAATCCGGAATTATCAAGATAGTTACCGACGACTTAGCCTGAAAGCTCGATTTTTATAATTCACATAGAAATTAATTGACAATTTTTATACATATAGTAATATAAATTATAATATATTTAAGCTTTCATGTATAAAATGGAGATTAATAATGAATAATTTTAAGAAAAACATGCTCTTGGCGATGGCCCTTTGTATAACCACGATGCCATTTATGGCCCAATCGGGAACTATTTTGGATGTTGAAGAAGCACTTCAGCAAGTTTATTATAATAGAGACATATCATCCAATAGAATACGTACTATTATCGAAGAAAAAGTAACTCATCGTCAATATGATGATATTGCTGTTATTGAACGTACTTTACGTGAATATCAAGATTTGTTAGTAAGCCAAAGCAAGACGTGCATTTCTGATAATAAGTTACGTTTTTTTGGCAAAATGGCGAGTAAGCTTGTAGATTTTTCTGATGGTGTTGCAAGCTTGGGTGAATCTATGGCTGTGTTAGCGGGCATAGCGCCAGTTGGCCTTGGATTCGCTATGGTTTTGAGAGCAATGTATCCAGAAATTATTCATCCGATTACTAATGCTGATATTGAATGTGCGGCTGCATGCACCAAATTTGGTGGCATATCACTGTTGGCAGCCGTTGGCGGCGTGTTATCGCGTAATTTCTTTGAAGAGTTTATACATAGTAAGATCGAGCTTGCTCAGTTATATCGTGGTATTCGACAAACTAATATTGAAACCATTACTCAGTTGCTTGAGTATCTCAATTATGAAAAAGGTGTTGCCGCAGGAGCGGAACAGGTTCTTTCTAGCGCAAGATAATACATAAAAGTTAGGGGCACAGCAAAAAACTGTGCCCCCTTAATAACTCGGAGATTTTATGACAAAATTTAAGAAAGATATGCTATTGGCGATAGCTTTCTGTATAATCTCAGCACCATGTATGGCCCAATCGGGAACTATTTTGGATGTTGAAGAAGAACTTCACGATGCTACTCAGAATAATAGAGCTATATCGCCTGATATGATACGTGATATTATCAAAGAAAAAGTGGCTTACCGCCAATATGATACTATTTTTGGTGTTGAGTGTGCTGTTATTGAATCTACTTTACGTGAGTATAGAGATTTATTGGTTGCAGAGGATAAATCATGCGTGTCTGATAAAAAGCTACATCGTTTAAAAGAAATTACCAATTGTCTTATGGTATTTGGAGCTAATTTTGGAGGATATGGCGTAGGATATGCATTTGGCTATCCTACGGGAATACTTATCAGAATATTAATAGATATGTTACTTAAACGTTCTGATGTAGGTACTAGTTATGATTTCAATGATCTAGCTCCGGTTGCAAAAGCATGCCTCTTAATGACTATTTCAGGGGCAGGTATTTATAAAGCGTCTCATACTTTATATAAAAAAATAGAACAAAAACAGGAACAACGCCGTAATAGAGCTTTAAATATACAAGTAATTGATAACTTACTTGCGTATCTTAATTATGAAAAAAGTGCTGCTGCAGGAGCAGGGCAGGCCCTTTCTTGTTAAAAAATAGTAATCGACATAAATAATTTTAAGAGGCACGGTAAAAAACTGTACCCCTCATTATTGGCGCTAGATAATAGTTTCATGTAGAAATTAATTGACAATTTTTGTAAATATCGTAGTGTGAATTATAATATATTTAAACTTTCATGTATAAAGTGGAGATTAATAATGACTATATGTAAGAAAAGCATATTAGCATTGTGTGCGAGCGTAATGCTCTGTGCGCAAGCGGGCGATGTGCCAGCAGTTGAGCAGGTGACCTTCGTTTTTGCGCATGGCCTTGGCGGCAGTTTGCGCGATGGGCTCTTTCATGCCAGGCGCAATATTATATGCGAGCCTATGCATTCATTCAATTTTCAACATGCGATAAGAGGCAACGAGTTTGTTTCTTTTGGCCAAGAGTTGGAAATTGAAACGCTGAAGACTGAATGTGATTCTATCCTGGGGAATAAAGTCTTGGTAGGTCTTTCTATGGGTGCAAGTAGCATTATAACGTATTTAAGTGATCATTATAGCCCCGACATTAAGGCCGCAGTGCTGATTTCGCCGTTTGATAGCTTGGAAAGTGTTATTGCATTCAAAACGTACTCAATTCCGGGTGTTTATAACGTGGCTAAAAAATTTATTAATTCTAGCTTCATGTATCCGCATTATGATGATCATGGTATTAAGCCTATTAAAGTAGTGCATAAGCTTAATAAAAATATGCCAATCTTGTTTATTCATTCAAAAGCCGACGAGTTGGTGCCGGTGACGTGTTCTCGGCATATGTACAGACATTTAAAGAGAGCTGGACATAACGATGTGTATCTTTTAGAGCTTGATACCGCAACGCACGCAGGACATTGTTACGGTCCTGACGCTCAAGTAGTAGAAAAAGTGGTGCATGCATTTTATAAAAAATATAACTTGCCGCACAATCCAGAGCTTGCGCAAGATGGCGATGCGCTTTTTAATCAATGCCAGCCAACAATAAAAGAAGTTGCTCAAAGAAAATAACAATTATTATATGGGGATTATTATGAATAATTTTAAGAAAAACATGCTAATGCTATTAGCTTTCTGTATAACTGCTATGCCGTTTGCGGCACAAGCAGCCACTGTTTTGGATGTTCATAATGACATCAAATATTCTATCGAACAAAATGTTCGTATTTGGGAAGATAGCTTAAAAGAGATTATCAAAGATAAAATTGATAATAAGTTGCAGCAAGACGTAGATGCTATTGAGGCCGTGTTACTTGATTATAAGGTTCAGTTAGCTGAACAGAGTAAAACATGCATTTCTGATAAAAAATTACGTTTTTTTAAGGGCATGACCCATGAACTTGCTAAGTTTTATGGAGTTCTTACAGTATTGAGTAGTGGTATGGTTATAGCAGGTTGCGCCTATCCCTCTGCTGTTGGATTACAAATGATTATTGATGCAATGGATCAAGAAGAAACAAAGTTTATGCTTAATTCTTATGATATTGAAACGGCGCGTTTTTGTGGTGATACTGCAGTTTTGTCATCGATTATAGCAGCTGCAAGCGCGTTTTCATGTATTGTATGTGAAACTTTACATAAAAAAATAGTGAATATGCAATTACAGCGTAGTGTGAGAGAAGATAATATTAAAGTAATTGATAACTTGCTTGCGTATCTTAATTATGAAAAAGGTGTTGCTGCAGGAGCGGGGAAAGTTCTTTAATCCAGTAATAAAACCTCCCCTCTCCACACCAGAATCCATAACGGCTAAAGTTGACAAATAGGCTATTTTCTATATAGTAATACTCTATAAACTTAGAGTATTAATTTAAAAAAACCTGGATACATATCATGAAAAAAATATTACTCATACTAACAACGCTTTTATCAGCCACCAGCGCCTCATATGCGATGGATACAACAAAAAACATAGAAGAGAGCACAGGCAAAACTCGTGAAGAAAAATTAGCACATTATGCACAAGAGCGAAAAGCCGCAGCAAAGCTTGATCCAGAAATCAAGAGCACAATCAATATTAGAATTTTTAGAAAACACGACACAAAAGCAAGCCGATTATCCTATTACAGTGCATTTTTTATTAGCTCATACAAAATCGTATGCGGATTTTTTACCCCTAAATCTCGTCAAGTAAATTCAAAAAATATTATTCTCGCTGAAATGCAGCAGTCAAAGAAAATTCTCGTATATCATGGGATAGGCAGGGGCGGCACGCTTGAAAGCATAAAGCAACACGGTTTATTATCTCTTAATGAATTATACAAAAGGGGGCTCACTGATAAAAAACCGGTTAGTGGTTCTGTGGTATTTCCCGATCAATATGATGTTATTTATTTCAGGTATAGCCCATCGTATGACGTAAAAAAAGATACAGTAAGTATGGAAGTTGATCTTGGTGCAACGTATGTTCACAATCAAGAATTTAGAGCTTTATGTAATTCTAAATATTGGCAACAATATAAAGACTCGAAAATTTCACTTTCTGCCTTTATTGCGAATCGAGAAAAGGCCGAAGTGATGCGTAAAAATAAACCTCAAGGGTGTACGGTAATTTTTGACCCTATAACATCAGAACCGTTTTATGTTACGTGGGGAGATGCAAGAATAAATAATTATCTGTACGTATATATTCCAGAAGTTATTGTTGAGCAACATGAAATTAAACCAGAAAAGTTAATATTTCAAGAATAACATTGAATTGAAAAGAACTTTAATATTTACACTCTCTAATTAATAAACTTGAAGGGGCGCGGTTTCAACCGCGCCCTTATTACTTGCGACCGACGTACTTTTGTGAATATGCTCGAGGCAACTTGGATTATATTTATTATAGTATGCAGGGGCGAGATTTTTATGAAGCGTTTTTTGTTTTTTGCATTGTTTGTAGCATCACAGATCTTGGGTCATGGATTTGGTCAAAGTACCCTTATAAAAACAAATAAAACTTGTCAGAGCATAGATAGTGTGTGCCGGAACGTATCTGAAAAACAGTATGTTACCAGTTATGATATACGTACTTCTGCGTATACTATCAAGAAAATAAAATCAGCCGGGGTGAGTACAACCAACTGTTATTGTAAAATCTGGTTTGATGAGTGTTTTGATAATGACGATGTGATATGCACGCCGACGCAGGAATTTTATGCACCCATATTGCAAAAGTGGGTATCGGCGTATCAGCTCAAAGTAGGCGATCAACTACTGGGCGCCCATCAAAAATTACACTCAATTGCGCGTATAAAATTTATAAAAAAACCGCTTATTGTCTATTCGCTTGAAATTAAAAAACTTCATAATTTTTTGGTCGGCAGACATGCCATTCTTACACACAATATGCTATTCCCAGTTGGCGCTTATATTGGGTTGAGCGTTGCATTTGGTAGTGGGGCTACAACCGGTGGCACCGCAGGCAGCTTTTTTGGCCCCATTACTTGTGCAGGCGGCATTGTCATCGGGGGCCTTATTGGCGTCGCCATACAACTGGTAAAACGCAAGGGTAAGCTGTCTCATTATGTTTTAGTTTTCGATGCAAACAATATCGAAAAGCATCTGATGCACCATGCTGATCGCAAAGATAATTCTGGTGAAGTAGAGTTTAATAATAGTCCTACACCTTGCGGAGCCGGCCCTGAAGATCCGGATCCAAGAGATCCGAGAAATAGAAATAAAAAAGCTGAAAAAAATAACAAAAATAATGAGCGTAAAAAAAATACACGTGAGGAATTAATACGTGGGATGAATGAATTAAAAAAAATAGGATTTGATTACTCTAAGCAACATGATAAATATCGGTTAACAAAAGGAGATAAAATACATGGAAAGGGTGAATGGATAAATCCTGATCGTCTTCACAATGAGATAGAGGTATGGGATAAGTGTGGGAGGCATTTGGGAGCAATCGATCCCGCAACAAAAGAATGGTTAATGCATAAAATAGCAGATGTGACTAAAAATTTTAGGCCTTAAATGAAAGAAAAAAACATGAGTAAAAATTATTTACCTTCAGAAAAAATAAAACATTGTTGTCCGAGGATGACAGAATTGCTTGATGATTGGCGGTTTCCTATTGACATGGATATGGTTATAAGAAAATATTTTATTCCCTATATGTGGCCACATTCTGTTGAGCTTGGCATTATTTATTGTCCTTGGTGTGGAACCAAATTGCCAAAAGTACTTCATGAGGCTTATTATGAAATTCTTGAAAAAGAATTTGGTATTACTGATCCCCAAGACCCAAATATTCCTCGTGAGTTTAAATCTGAAGAATGGTGGGTTAAACGAGGATTATAGGGCAGCAAGGCCTAAGAGTGCAATAAGGTGCTGGGAAAAAAGAACGTATGTGATAGCACCGAGGGCGAGAAATGGGCCAAACGGGAGTTTGAAGTTTTTTGATTCTCCAAAAAAAATAAGAAGCGCAATGCCGTACAGTGACGCGGAGAGTGATGCGAGAAGAAGCGTCAGCCATACGCCTAAAATGCCCGTGAATGCACCAATTGCTGCCAGCAGCTCTTGATCTCCATCCCCCATGCCTTCTTGATGCCTCGCAAGCCAATATGCTTTTCTTATTCCCCACAAAATTCCAAAGCCGACACAGGCACCGGCAAGACTGTTGTAAAAGCAAATAGGCAGCAGATCCAAGAAACTCAGCAATAAGCCTATGGGAATTAAGTAGAGGCTGCATAAGCGTATAATGAGCATGTGCTCAAGGTCGGTTCTAATGGTAATTATAAGTGCGGAAAAAAATAAAAAATAACTGAGCAAATAGAGGGGGCTTATCAGGGGGTAAGCGAGCCCAAAGCTGATCAGCGTGATAAGTTCTATAGCAGGATATAATAGCGATATTTTTGTTGAACAGTAGCGGCAGCGGCCTTTGAGTTTGAACCATGACAGTACCGGAAAAAGATCATGCCAGGCGATCGTGTGTGCGCATAGTGGACAGTGCGATCGTACCAAAAGTGACGTGCCTTCAATCAATCGGCAGGCAACGACATTTAAAAACGACCCCCAGCAGGCAGCAGCTATTAATACAAGTATTAAAATTGGTCTTCGCCTTTTGCTTTATCGATAAGTTGTTCAATTTTTAATGTTTTTTCAAAATGATGATCAAATTTAAAAATCAACTCAGGTGTATAGCGCGCCTGAAGTGACTGGGCGACGGCTTTTCTGAGAGAGGGCTTGTAGAGTATGAGGATTTTAAGCATCTCATGAAAATACTCTTCACCCTTGGGCGAATAGAAGAAAACAAAACAGGACCCTTTGTCTGGAGAAAGGGTCACCCGATTAACAAAAACGTCCTTGATTCGATTATCATCAAGGGCTGTTTGCATGAAGAGGTTTGAGATGATTCTCAGAAGAGCGGACTCTTTTTGAGCTCTTTTGATATCAGAAACGGAACTGTGTGCCATTAAATTTGTTTGTGGGCCGCCATGCGGATCCAGTTTTGTTTGATGGCGCGCATCATGCGTTTGCGACGTTTTTGGGTGGGAGATTCATAATAAACGATGCGTTTCATGTCGCGAACAATGCCTTCACGTTCAATTTTCTTTTTGAGTTGACGTAGGGCGCGTTCAATGTTGTCATTGACAGAAATGGCGATGTTTGATTTTTTGCTCATGGTTTTTTTAGTGTCCTATCAAAAAATTCAGTATTTATATGTTAATTTTCTTACAACCTTTTCTACTAGGCTATCTTTTTTTTGTCCTTCTGTCTAGTCCCGAAGCCTGTTATTCAATAGACTATGGTATAAATATTTTTATTAAAAAAGGGGATTTCTTAATGCGTTTATATAACTTATGGCCTATTTTTATGCTTGTGGGGGCTGCCCGATTGATTGCTATGGATGAATGTGTAGTGAAGCTGAAGACGGATAAGCGGGAATATTGTATATCAAGAGCTCTACTTGAAAAATCACAAGTTTTTAAAAATATGGCGAAAGATTTTAGTGGTATTTTGCCACAGGAAATTGACCTTGGGTACGCTGGGTATAGCGATAGTGAAATTGCTACTCTTGTTGCCCTCTTACAAGGGACTAAGTCAATTTCTTCTTCGGTTTTATTGCAGCAGCGTATTAATCAAGCAGAGGTTTTGGATAAATTTGAAGTTAAAGGGCTGTTGTGTAATGCCTGTCAAAATATTGTTGATTATAATAACAACTTTCATAATTGTACGTTCTCTTCGGCTGGGCTTGAAAAGCGTATTGCTCAGATGCTATATGCGCAGTACAAAAATAAGATAATACATGAATTACAGAATCAGATTATGCGATCGGCGAAAGTGCTTTCTCCTTGTGGCGTTATGGCAAAAATTTGGGGAAATAAAATTCCGCGAACTATGAGGGTTGTGGGTGATGAGCTCGTTGTTTGTGGTAAAAATTGTTTGTATGTCATGGACGTTGTAACGGGTTCTATTGTGCGATCAAACACAAAGGTTGGGGATGTTCATGCGTTTGTTATAACACGGGACCTGCAAAAACTGATTGCTCAAGTAAATTCTGGAGAGTTGTGTATATATAATTTTGTTACTTTGCAATTTTTGGAAAAGATAGAATGTGAACGAGCATGGTTGTATAAGTCAATGAATATTTCTTATGATGGCAGCAAGCTTATATGTCCGGGTATAGTGTCTAAAAACACTATACAGCTTAATATTGTTGATCTTGAAACTAAATTGCCGTGCGAGTGCAAGCACCCATTTTTGAGATTGAATACTTCTTATACTGATTATTATAAGCTCAAGCACGGCGATGAAGGTATTGATAAGTTTGGAGAAGCGGCAAATATTTTAGCATTATCTATGGATAAAAGTCGTGCATTGGTACATCTTGTTCATGAAAAAGCTTTGGCTATACAGGATGGCGCATACAATGAGGAGGGAATCGATATTGTTTGTAAGTCTCCTTATTCTTCAATGGCATGTGGGCGATATTTTGTCATATATAACAAAATAAGATCTTTTTCTTCGGATATTACAGTGATAGATCTCTACAATATGGATTGTTTTAGTTTGAAAAATAGCAATTCTATCGATTTTAAATATGTGAAGCATATTGCAGGAACGGTTGAAGGCAAAGCTCTCTTTTTATTAATGAAAAATAAAAATATTTATGCATTAAATATGGCGCCACTCTTGAAGGTAGGTAATTATGCAGTTTCTGATCTGTTAAAATATGTACACGCTTAATAATTATAGTGTAATAAGCGATGTAATTTGCTTATATGTTTTTTCTATATTGGCGATAGTACGTTGTGCGGCTCGTGAACTGTTTTTATCAGCTTTGAGCCTTGCAAATTCTGAATCGATCAATTCTTTGATTGATTGAAGTGTTTTTACTATTTTTTTAAACGGTTCGTGGCGCCCCGGTGCAGTAAGACTTGCTTTGAAGATATATTTTTTGAGAGGATCTTGAGCATTTTTTCTGTGTAGAGCTTTGAGCGTTTTGGCAATATCTTCTAATAGTGCATGTATGCTTGTTATTATTTTCTGTTGTTGTTGCGCATCGTCCGGCCACGTAATAACGCCTTTTTCATTGAGAGTATTATCTGTAATGTAGGGAGCAAGTGCGTTATCGAACAATTCTTGAGCTTGCGCTGACGCATCTTTTGTACCGCCTATTTCTTCACGCGCAGGTTTCGATTGTTCTTTTCGATTTATTTGTACGGTATCAAGAAGTGCTTGTGTTTTTGCCTGAGCTTTCTCTTGGTTCTGGCGCGCTATGTCTTGTAATGCTTCTGTTGTGAGCGCACGTTGTGCTTGCTGTTCTTGGGCAATATCCAAAAAATCTTGTCTACGGGGATCAGGAGCCTGTGTGAGATGAGGCTGTTTGGTACCAGTTGTTCTTTCTTCACTTTTTGACGAGGGCGTGTCTTCGCTGGAAGCATAAAGCATCGCGTGTACTGTTATACAAAAAACAATCGATAAAATAAGCATAATGCACCACTAAAAAGTAACGACGAGTGATCCTAATACGGTTGTTGAACGATAGGCATTGCGCCGTTTGACGGGAGCCTGCCACAAAAATCCTAATGCAACATTGGGTGATATATCATAATTAAATGAAACGTTAACGATTTGGTTATACCACTTGGAATCACATATCAGTTTGCAAACGTCAATATTGTTGATATTTGGATCATTGGTACTGACAACTCTGATGCAATCTTCTCCATGAGTAATGATTAAATATTGAACATAAAAAGAAAGCCGATCGAGAAAATTGTTTGCAGCCATCGTTGCTCCAAACACCCAGTTTGTTCCCGGTTTTACTTCTAATGTTGCTTTGCGGGGCATAATACCATTTTGAAAATGACTGGTTGGTACGGGGACATTGCTATGGCATTTTTTTAAAAACTCCGTAAAGCCTATTTCAAAATCGACTTCTATGGTTTCTAAGAAATTAATAGAAAAACCACCCTCGAAGCCAATTCCCCAGTGTCCATTGTTACCATTGGGTAGAGAAAAAAGTTCGGAAGGTTTTTGTTTTTTACCCGTCGGAGCATTTACGCCAGCCACAAAAAATGGAGTCATGGTAAAAAATGCCCATGTTGGTCTATCTTTGTTAATTTCAAATGTCCTGCGCCAAAAAAGCATAAGACGAGTGTCTTCAGCGCCGGTTTCATGATAATTGCAGATGCTTTGGCCTAAGGTGTCTGCAACGAGTTCTACTTGGTCCATTATATTTTGTATGACCAATGTTTTACATGCGCAGTTAAAAACATCAATACAGCAATTTTCGGTGATACAGGCCGTTGAAGAAACAGATGAAGGGCAATCAACAACAACAGGGACGCAGTCACGTACGGGGCAAGAAAGTCCTGTTGCGGTACAGGTGAGGTCTAAAAAAGTAGCAGTTTGACGTAAGTCGGCAACGCCACCTTGTACGATGAGGCCAAAATCTCCAAAGCCAAATTCTGCCTCAAATCGTGCGCCAAATTTTCTGTAACTTATGGGTACAGAAAAAAAACCAAATTGTTGAGTTGGATCGGTATTGAGCGGGTTATTAATAAGCTCAAAACAGGCAACGTCATCCGGAGTTGCTATCAGTTGCAGGGTGTTGCGTAGCAATGTTTGTATATCAGTATTGCCATCTTTTTCTGGATATAGAAGGGCTAACATGTTCCATGGGCCGAGTAGATCTCCGAGCATGACGGGATTACGGTGAATGTCATTGCCAAAATCTGCTGATTGGCGGAATCCAGAGAGGGAAAATCTAAAGCGTTCCGGGCGCCTTGGTGCCTCATAGCACGAAATTTCATTATGCGGCGAGGTATGCAAAAATCCGGGAGATGCCCCTGGATATATTGGAAATTTATTGTTGCATCGAGTTGTATTATAATAACGCGTATTTAAAAACGCGTGTGGATCAGCTGTTGTGTACATGGGGTATGGATCATTTTTTGTAAAATTACTCAGGCAGCAATTGATACTGCTTGGTATGCAAAAAATGACCATGAGGAGGAGTGTATAAAAAAGTGCTCTCATTACTATCCTTTCAGATTACCTCCATTTTAGGTGATTTTTTTGTAAGCATTGTCTAGCAATGCTTACATACAGAAATAAGGTATACCATCTTTATTTACGATCAGTCAACTCGGAATGTATTTTATTTTTTTGATGAGCATATTATATTTTTGGAAATTCTTGTATGACGCCATGAATCGCGCATAAAATAATGATAATAGCCGTAATAAAGCCTAGATAAGCGATAATTATTTCCCTTTTTGTTTGACGTTGAGGCTTTATTATAAGCGTCAGAATAGACATTCCATAGGCAAAAACAACAAATATTGCAGTGAGACTAAATAAAAGATTTATGCTCGAAAAAATAATGCACGCCGCGCCTATCGCTATTCCTATTAAAGAAATTGCGGTGTTTGTGGGTATTGTTTTTGATACTATTTTTTTTACGCAAAATATCATGAGATTGCTTAATGACCATATCATAGAATGTAATGTTCCCATAATCGTTATAATAATTGCCACATTGATAATATGGGTAAGCCATGGATAATTGAATTGTTGAATAAGCACTTCAGAAAGTGGAATTGCATTGCTGGTAAAAAGACTTTGTGGTATCGCTAAAATAAGTGATAGAGTAAAAATCATGTAAATAATGCCAACGAATAATACCGAAAGAAAAATGGCGCGAGGTACATTCTTTTTGGGGTTTTCAACAAGTGCAAATAATGAAGAAATAGATTCAAATCCAAAAAATCCAAAGATAACAGCTTTTGTTGCGCCTACGATATTACTTAATCCATAGGGCGCAAATGGAAATAAATTATTCCAAGATAGTTGCGTTAAGCACAGCCCTGTAATCAGAACAAGCGGTAGAAGGGTAAACATAATAAGAATAATTTGGCCAATTTTAGAAATAACTGCACCGGCAAAATTAAGTATTACGACAATTGATAGAGCAATAATTCCCAATAATTGTGGACTCATGTTGGGAAAATAAATATGGAGATAGCTACCGGTTATACGTGTAAGAAGTCCCATTGCTATAATAAGGCCTACAAGATAACTAATAGTAGTGAAGGCGCCTATGGTATGTCCAGCCCATTGTGAAACGTACGTATAAAATGAACCTTCTTCTGGATATAATTCAGCTAGTCGAGCCATAGAAAGAGCCATAAAAAGTACAGCTATAATAACAAAAGCATAGGTAATGATGCCTGCAGGGCCGACTGAGGTTAAGAGCGCTGCGGGTACGCCAAATATTCCTGCGCCGATCATTGCGTTGATACCAATGATGGTTGCCATGGGTAAGCTAATTTTATGTGCTTGAGTCATGATAATTCGCCCTATCTTGTTTATATATTTACTTTAGATATACTTTTTTATGAATAAGATTTTTTTTATAATTTTTTAAGTAATTAGTTTATTATGTATTGCGCCTATTATCAATCACCCGTTGTCCGTCAACACGTTTCTTTTTTTGTTGCCACATTACGTGCGCATGAACATCTTTGCTTTGATCGAACCCTTGATGCTCAAAATCAGGTGTTTGAGTTTTTTGTTCCAGAAAAGAACGTTGCTTTGTTCGAATCAATCATGAATATATACGTACGTATGGGAGTTATTTATTCTTTTACGCGTATGCACAATCGTCTTACCGATCCTACTCAATCCCTATAATTGCAAAAGCGCACTCAATCTCACAAAAACATCCTGAGGGCTTAAAATTGCCAGAAGATCTTTGATGGTAGGACCATCGCTGTGACCTGTTAGAGCTATACGCACCAGTGCAAATAGCTCTTTTGCCGGAACTTTATGTTCTTTGCAATAACCTGATAACGAGGCGGTAAATTCTGCGGCATCAAACGCGGTGCTGTCATGCGTTGATAAATATTTTTGTATGAACGTGACGTAATGTGATACAGCGTATTTTTGTACAAGCTCTGTATCTATTGTTGGTGCTGTAAAATAAAAGCCGAAGTTTTTTGCTGCATCGGATAATGTTACTAGATCGGTTTTAAGCAGCGTTACTAGCTGAGTAAGCTTTTCTTGTGAAAGTTGTTGCGCTTCAGGATAGGTGGTTTCAAGAAAGGGTCTTATACGCTCTGCGAGCACCGGTATATCAAGGCGTTCTATCCACTTGTGATTTATCCAGCGTAGTTTTTCTACATCATATTTACTGTGGCCGGTTGAATTAATTGAATCGAAATTAAAGGCATTGGCAAGTTCATGTATGTCCATAATTTCATGTTCATATGATCCGCCACAAATGAGTGCTAGATAGTTGGCAATTGCTTCTGGCAGATATCCTCCATGAATAAGGTCTTGGAGCGAAAATCCAAAGTCTCGCTTTGACAGCTTTTTCCCTTCGTGGTTGCACAGCATAGGAAGGTGCCAAAAGAGGGGGAGCGTTGCATCAAAAGCTGCATATAAAGATGCTTGTAGTGCCGTATTGCTTAAATGATCTTCTCCTCGAAACACGTGTGAAATATGCATTTCCATATCGTCAACAAAGTTGGCAAAAATAAAGGTAAAGCTTTCATCCTGTCGCGTGAGCGGGAAATCTGAAAAATTGTTCAGATCATACTCTATAGTGCCACGAGCAAGGTCATGTATCTTTACGGTTGCTGCGGGCAGCTTGTAGCGCCAAATATAGGGCATTTTATTCGTAATTTTTTGTAATCTTTCAGCTTCAGTGAGAGCCATACACGTGCGATCGTAGCGGGGTGGCATTTTGAGCGCTATAGACCTTTGTCTTTTTTTATCAAGTTCTTCCACTGAGCAAAAACATGGGTACGCCATGTTCTTTTCAATAAGCGTAGTGAGATATTTTTTATAAAAAGAGTTGCGTTCTGACTGAAAGTAAGGGGCGTAAGGACCGCCAACGTTAGGGCCTTCTTGGTATGATAATCCTAACCAAGAAAGATCTGCAATGATGTGCTGGGCGCCATAATCCATGTTTCTTGTTTGGTCGGTATCTTCAATCCGAACAATAAAAGTACCTTTTTTTTGTAAGGCAAAGAGATAATTGATTAATGCGGCACGCACATTACCTAGGTGCATAAACCCAGTTGGTGAAGGTGCAAATCGGACCCTTACAGGATGGCTCATATGATTCCAGCAGTTAGAAATGATGATTGTTTTTTTATATAATAGCAAAAATGAATATCAATGTGTACTTTTTTAGAAAAAATTCATATATTTTGACATTACTTGTAATGATTTGCTACTTTCATCCCAACTTAAAAAGGGAGAGGCAGCATGAATAAGTGTGTTAAAATTTTTGTTACAGCAGTGATCAAGGATTCTTTTTTGCATGATTTTGTTCAAAGTAATGCGCGAAAATTATCGATAGAGGGCTCGGTGGTGAGGCCAGCTCCTGACAAAATTAAAATTGTCGCCTGTGGAGACAAAGATAATGTCGATAAATTTGTTGATATTTTGCATAAAGAATTTATCGAGCTAGGTGTTCAGGATATTGAAGTAGAGCCATTTCTTAAAGATAAAGACTATCGAGGTGTTTTTAGAATCATAGAGTAGCTGATGGTGCGAATGTATCACTAAAATTTCAAGACGGGCATATTTTTTTTCCGTATACTAACATAATTGCATATTTTTTGGGATATTGTGTGATTATTTTAGTGTTTTTTTTAGTGTTTTTTTTGGATTGTTCTGCTGAGCGCGAAAAGCTATGGTCGCTTTCAATTAACATGAATAATTCATATGATTCGATCGAACGTTTGATTGATGAAAAAACAATTAAAAAGCATCTCAAAAAGCCTCTCATAGATACGTTGTGCGTTGATGCGGATATACCGTTTTCGGAACATGAACTTGCTTATTATATGGACTTTAAGCAGGGTATGACTGTTGCTGCTGAGCATATAAAAAAGCTTGTTTATTGCCTTTCGCAAAAAAATAAATTTGCAACTATTGCTTTTTTGTTAGAGCGATCTGATCAAAAAAATAATTTAACTGTTACGTTGCGCAGTTATTGGACAGTAGGGCGTATTAAGATAGAAGGTGCGCTTTTTAATAAAGAAAGTTATAAGCGTTATTATCTGATGTCCGAGGGCGCTTTATTTGATGCAGTTCGACACGAAGCTTCGTGCAAATATATACAGGACATGTGCTGTGCCCAAGGGTATTTGAACGTTACCTGTTCTGCTCAGTGTACTTATCAACATGCAACTAAAACGGTAGACGTTACGCTTGTTATTAATCCTGGTAAAAAATTTGTTATAGAGTCGGTTGACGTTATTGGCAATCTTACGGGCACTATTGAGCAAGAGATGCGTACAAAAGTACGTAAATTGTGCGGTAAATATTACTCAAAAAAAACATGCGATGATGTACATGCAGAACTGAAAAAAAATCTTTTAGAGCGTGGATATTATGACGCACGTTTTAAGGTGTGCGAAGATATAGATTATTCTAGAAATGTTATAAAATTATCTTACGATTTTACGCTTGCTTCGTGCATGCAGCTTAATTTTGACGGTAATACTTTTTTTTCGACCTATGATCTGCGAAAATTTATTTTTGAAAAATGGAGTCTGTCTGATGCATCTCCAGAAGTTCTTATTGCCGACGTGCAAGAATTATATAAAGAAGAAGGTTTTTTCGATGTTGAAATACATCAAAAAAATCAAGCGGATAGTTTACTGTTTGTTATTCAAGAACATGCGCCCATTATTATTAATAAAATAAAAATATGTGGCACGGAATCTGTGTGTCCCTTATTTATAAAAGATTTTTTTAAGCCGGTATTGCATGAGCGGTTTGCGCAAAAAAAAATGGATGATATAAAAAAAACTATATGCGATTGGTATCACAAAGAAGGTTATTGGCAAGCAGATGTTTCTTGGCAGTTGCCAGCGCGAGATAATCTTGGTGATTATACTCTTACATTGATCATTGAAGAGGGCCCTCGATTTTTTTTACCAGACAATACACCGGCTCCTTTGCAAAAATTAATTGTTCAGCAGAAAAAGCATGTACAAGCTCTGCAGCGAACAGGATGCTCGTATGCAACATGTGAGCTGGAGTACGATATTGTCGACGTAAATGCTGTATTTGTTACCTTAAAAACGGCACACGAATATCCTGTGCGGTATGGTAAAACTATTACTCTTGGTAATAATTATTTTTTATCGAATAGATTGCGTGAGCAGCTTTCTATTACAGAAGGTGATGTTTGGGATAGAGGCATTTTGGAAAAAAATATTAAAAAACTTAAACTGCATCCCATTTTCGAACGAATTACCATAACCCCCGTACGTAGGGATACGGCCGGTCCGGTTAAAGATGTGCTTCTTGCATATACTGTTGACGAGGGACATGAAATAAAGGCGCGATTGGGCGCTCAGTGGGTTGGTCGTCATCTGCATATACATCGTGTAACGCCCAAAGCCGGGTTTTCGTATCTATGGAAAAATCCAAGCTCCTCTGGAGATTGTTTGCGATGTGATATTGATATTACACAGTATTATCGCGATGTAAGTATGCGTTACACTTTGCCATGGATTACAGGCTGGCCACACAGAAGTGATATCTATGGCTACAGCATGCGTTATGATCAGCCCTTTCATATCGGAACGCCAGCCATTTTATATAAAAGCGAGCAAGATGGTTTTTTGTTGGGGTTTAATCATGTGTATTCTGCAGGAGATTGTGCGTTAAATATCGGTGTTGAGTGGCAAGGGATAAAAAATCTTTCGCGATTATTGGCTGAAAAAATTCAATTTTCACCAAGTCTTATAGGGAAAATGGTGCCATATTTTTTTATTGAGCCTACCTTTGTTATTGATAGGCTTGACGACAAAATAAAGCCAAATAATGGTTTTTTTTCATTGTTTACCTGCAAGGGCATGCTTCCTGTTGGCAAGATACGGGATGCATATTTTATAAAATTATTACTTGAACATGCTTTTTTTTTCGAGATAGCCCATGAGATTGTTGCCGGATTTCGTGTGAGAGTAGGGCATATTTTTAATGAATGTTTTTTTACTATAACTCCACCGCAGCGTTTTTTTTTGGGTGGTGCCTATTCAATGCGAGCGTATCTGGCCGATCTTGTTCCTCCACTAAATATATACACGGATAATGCTGGTTGTGAATGCATTGTGCCTATTGGCGGCAAATCCATGATAAATATTAATAATGAAATACGTTTCCCTCTATATTCTTCTTTATATGGCGTGCTTTTTACTGATATTGGTATGCTGGCACAAGAAAAAATGAGTGAAATACAGCCAAAAAATATACTTGGATGTACGGGCTTTGGCGTTCGGCTCTACACGCCAGTGGGGCCATTGAGAGCTGATATTGCATGGAAGTGGAAAAAAAGTTTCCCTTCGGATTGTTCTTATGCGTGGTTTATAACACTTGGTAATGCTTTTTAAAATCTGGAGTTATGAAATATTTTCTTTGATTTATTTGTCAAAAAAAATTATATTCAAAAGAGTAATTTTAGCTTTTTTGTAAGGTACGCATTCATATGAAACACACAGACCACAATCATAGCAGCCATGAGGCGTCTCTTTATGATGAATTAACTTGTCACCTACCCTATGCGGCATTTTCTGTTGCCATAGGTTTTATAGTACTGAGTCTGCTGCATTTTATGAGTATGAATCTTGCGCAAGCGCAGTTGCACAAGGGGTATCATATACTTTTTCATGCTTTTCACTATTTACATATTATGTTTGCGGTGACCGGTACGTTGGTTACCTTTTTACGTTTTTCGAATCATTTAACACGTGGAATCATTGTTTCATTAATTTCTCCCGCTGTGTTTTGTACCCTATCCGATGTTGCATTACCTGCTTTGGCGGGAAATATTTTGGGCGTTCACATGGACATGCATATTTGTTTTTTTAAACTACATGATTTTATGAATGTATTACCATTTATGCTTGTGGGTCTTATTACCGCTCTTTCGCTCAGTCGTCATCATGTGCGGTCATTGAATTTTATTTCGCTTGGTTCTCATTTTATTCACATTTTGATTAGCTCCTTGGCATCGTTATTTTACGTTGTTTCTTACGGTTTTAGCGGATGGCCAAAGGTTATGGGAATTTTGTATTTCTTTTTAGTTATAGCAGTGGTCATACCGTGCACGTTTTCGGATGTTGTTGTTCCATTATATTTTGCTCGTAAAAAGAATAAGGCCGCTCACAAGGATGCGCATTAGTATGAAAGAGGGATATAATGAGAAGTATCAGACTAGAAAATATTTCAAAAAAATATAATGGCGAGCTGATTTTAGAGAATATTAATCTTACTATTCCAACCGGGAAGTTTTTTGCACTTTTAGGCCCGAGTGGTTCTGGCAAAACAACGCTCTTAAGGCTTATTGGCGGGTTTGAACGTGTAGATTCTGGTTCAATTTTTCTTGGCAAGCAGGATATTACGCACAAGCCTATTAATCAGCGACATATTAATACTGTTTTTCAAAGTTATGCTTTATTCCCACATCTCAATGTTTTTGACAATGTTGCATATAGCCTAAAAATTAAGCACATGTCGGCTGCAGTGGTTAAAGAAAAAGTACTTAAAGTTTTAAAAACGGTGCATTTGGGAGCTCATGCTTATAAGTCTATTCAACAGCTTTCCGGTGGCCAGCAACAGCGTGTTGCTCTAGCTCGTGCAATTATTAATGAGCCGGATGTTCTTCTTCTGGATGAACCGCTGGCGGCACTTGATTTTAAATTACGGGAAAAAGTTCTTGTCGAATTGATTGAGCTTCAAGATAAACTTAAAACCACGTTTATTTATGTTACCCATGATCAATTTGAAGCACTTACGGTTGCTGATCAAATGGCAATTATGAACCATCATGGTGAAATAGAACAAATCGGGACTCCAAAGGAAATATATGAATTTCCGGTTTCTTCTTTTGTCGCGCAGTTTGTAGGAACGACCAATATTATTCCTGGAGTATTGCGATTAAATGATCATAATGAATGGTCTATGGTATGTGGTTCATTGGGCGCCTTTTCGGTGTATATTCCTAAAGTGCGAGACTGGATGCATAGCGGTGCACGTGTTGTGATGAGTATTAGGCCAGAAAAAATATTCATATCAAAATCACAGCTTGCAGGGTTTTCTAACGTTTCAACGGGTACTGTTGAGGCCATTATTTATCATGGAAGATCGACCCAGTATAATGTGCGTTTGAAAGATGACACTCGTTTGCAGGTCTTCTCTCAAAATGAAGAGCATTTCCCTCAAGAAATTATCGATTATGATAATGAAGTTTTTTTATACTGGCAAAAAGAAAATGTAGTGGTACTAGAACGATGAAAAAATTGATGCGCTCAGAATGGGCTTTTTTTGTAGGTGTTCCCGGTTTTGTGTGGCAGGTGCTCTTTTTTTATATTCCCCTCATGTGTATTTTGTTTATGGCCCTGTGTTCTTGGCACAATTTTACGTATTTTTTTACATCAACCTATTTTTTAATTATTGCGCGTTCGTTGGGACTTTCATTAACAACGACGGTGTTGTGCCTGTTAATCGGTTACCCGGTTGCGTATTTTATTGCATTTAGTAGTAAGAAAATAAAAAACTTTTTACTCTTTCTTATTATTGTTCCTTTTTGGACAAATTTTTTATTACATGTGTGCGCCTGGTTTTTTGTACTTGAGCGTAATGGTTTTTTGAATACGCTGTTATTGCGCTATGGAATTATTCAAGAGCCGCTATCGTTATTGAATAATATGTTTGCTACCATTTTGATGATGGTGTATTACTATCTTCCCTTTATGATATTGCCATTGTATTCAATTTTAGAAAAATTTGATTATCGATTTATCGAAGCATCTCTTGATCTTGGTGCAACGATGCGTCAAACAATGATGCATATTATTTTTCCATTAACCGTGCCCGCAATGCAGGCCGGTGTTTTTTTGGTTTTTGTACCAGCCTTTGGTGAATTTGTCATTCCTGAGCTTATGGGCGGGGATAGGCATATGTTTGTTGGTACGGTTATTTCTTATTATATTCTTGGCGCCAAAACAATAGCTCAGGGAGCCGCTTTTACGATGCTGAGTATTTCTATTCTTCTTATGGTCATGGGTATTTTGTATGTAACTACTCAAAAATTAAGGGATGGGAATGGCTGATAAAACGTCAAAGGCAGGATTTTTAAGCACATTTTTTGTCGTACTGGTATATCTTTTTTTATATATTCCTACGGTTGTTTTGGTTGTTTTTTCTTTTAATAAAATGCCCTTTCCCGCGCCTTGGACGGAATTTACCTTGCAATGGTATTATGATCTTTATCATGCGTCGCATTTGTGGGAAGCTTTTTATACATCATTAATTGTTGCTTTTTTATCAACATTTTTAAGTATTATTATGGGAATTTCTTTAATGTTTTATGCGGTTCAAGGGGGCAGAGTTAAAAAATTGCTTATTCTTTTTTACGGCAATCTTATGATTCCAGAAATTGTTTTGGCGATCGGTTTATTAACGCTGTTTTCTTTATGCTCAATTCCCCTTGGATTAGGAACGCTTGTTATAGCGCACACCGTTTTAGGCTTGGGATATGTTATACCCTTAGTTTATACCAGATTTGTAGAACTTGATTATCGTCTTATCGAAGCATCATTGGATTTGGGTGCCTCATATTCGCAAACTTTTTTTAAAATAATATTGCCGTTATTGCGGCCGTCGTTAATTGCAGCCGGATTATTAGTATTTATTATATCATTTGATGATTTTGTTTTATCATATTTTTGTTCCGGAAGTTCTGTGCAAACACTTTCATTATATATTTTATCAATGGCGCGATCGGGCATTTCACCCATTATTAATGCTTTATCGACCATATTATTGATGTTAAGTAGTTTATTGGTATTGATTTTTTGTTCGATCAATGCCCGATCGAGAATATTTTAAGATGAAAAACACTACCTATCGCGGCCTTATTATTATTCGTTGTTTAATTGTATTATTTTGGGTTTTTCTTATTTCGGTAGGAATTCTGTTTTTTTCTTCTTTTACTAGGCAGCCCCATACTCTTAATATTTTGGCGTGGGGAGATCTTTTTGACGAGCTATCTATTAGAGATTTTGAAAAAGAAACAGGTATTAGAGTAACTATCACCACTGCCTCGAGCAATGAAGAAATGTTGATTAAACTCAAGGCCAATAATTGTGATTATGATCTTATTATTCCATCAGATTATGCGGTTTCTTTATTGTTGCAAGAACGGCTTCTTAAGCCATTAGATAATGCTCGTATTATTAATTATCATGATATTCACCAGTTTTTGTTACATCGTGAATTTGATGCGCATAATACCTATTCTGTTCCAGTAGCGTGGGAAATTTTTGGATTTGGGATTAACAAAAAAATGATGACGCAAGATCATTATGATTGGCCCATTATTTTTGATAATATGCATCATTTGTGTATGGTTAATGATCCTGTAGAGGCAATTAATATTGGTGCGTTATATTTGTACGGTGTGCCCGCGCACTTATCGCACGCTCAGATTTATGAAACCGCCCATCTGCTCAAAAAGCAAAAAAAACAGGTAACTGCGTATTCTGATTTTAGGGCAGATTATTTTTTGGTGACCGAAAATTGCCCATTAGTGGTTTCTTCAAGCTCATATATTTTACGTAACATGAAAAATTATCCTGCTATTGATTTTGTAGTGCCGGATTCTGGTTCATTTATAACAATAGAAAACTATGCGTTGCCCGTGTGCGCCCGTCATGAGGATGCGGCCTATTTATTTATTAATTTTATGTATAGGCCAGAGGTTGCGCAGCGTCACTGCGAGCGTTTTGCATTTTTTCCTGCTCTGTCTACGGTTGATGTGCGCGCATTGCCGGATAAATATCAAGCGCTTTTGTCCCAAGCCTCAGAGCTTTTAGCTAAAAGTTATTTCTTCAAGCCGCTTGTTTCTGATCAAGAAAAAAACGACACCTGGATCTTTGTAAAATCTTAAAAATATATATTTTATCTGCTTGTTTTTGTTACGGTAATAACTATGAAAACATGGATAAAAAAAGTATTTGGTTTTGGGCTCGCAAGTTTTTTGAGCGATTTTAGTCATGAGATGACCATATCGTTGATACCAATTCTTGTTACGCAGTTTGTAGGGCCGGTACAAGCACCGTTTTTTTTGGGTATTATTTCTAGCATCAGTGATGCATTCGCCAGTTTTTTACGCCTTGTCTCAGGTTTTTTAAGTGACAGATTATCACGTAAAAAACCATTGATTATGTTGGGCTATGGCATGTCCGCATTATTTTCAACGCTTGTTGGTTTTACGCATTCAATAGGAGGAGTTCTGTTCTATCGCATGCTTTCTTTTACCGGCAGTGGGCTGCGTGAGCCGCCGCGTGATGCGCTTATAGCAGCAACCATTGAACCGCCATATTATGGTCGGGCTTTTGGTTTAAAGAGCGCCATGGATACCCTCGGGTCGCTCATTGGCCCGCTTGTCACGTTCGCGTGTGTCGGTATATTGTCAATGCATTGGATTTTTGTTCTTTCATGTATTCCCGGCATGCTTGCCGTGGCAGCCATTTTTTTCTTTACACAAGATCTACGTATTCATGCAAAAAACACACGCATTTCGGTAGCATCATTGTGGCATGATGTTCGGCTGTTGCCTCGTTCATTTACACTTTTTTTGCTGATTCTTTTTATTTTTGATGTGGGTAGTTTTAATAAACTTTTGTTACTGTCTCGTGTGCAAGAAATAATAGTGCTAGAAAAAATGAGTATCGCCCAGGGGCTTGTTTTGTTATATGCGCTTTTTAATAGTGCACGTGCAGGCAGTGAATTTTTTATAGGCTTATTAAGTGATTATATTCACAGAGTTGTATTATTAGCATTATGTGGTTGTGGGCTATTAGCTGTCGTTGCATTTTTATTACTGAGTTCACACGGCTCGTTAGTGTATTGTGCTGGCATATTTGCGTTAGCAGGCATAAGCGCCGCAGCTATGACAACGCTCAAAAAGGCCTGTGCAGCGGACATGTTGCCGGCCCATATTCGTGGACTTGGTTATGGAGTGCTGCAAGCAGCAGAAGGCTTCGCCATGCTTATTTCCAGCGCGTTAATTGGCTTCTTGTGGACTCATTATTCCCCCACGCTCGGCTTTTCATACGTCATTGTCATGAGCCTCACTGCAATGTTGTTATTGTTAGGCTTAAGAAGATTTTTATAATTTAGCTTACAGGCTTTTGTAGACCTCGCTCATGGTGAGTACCGCGAAGCGGTGTATCGAACCATAGCGTAGGCATATGAAGCCGGGAGTATCGAAGGGTATCAATAAACCAGGTTGCATTTAGGCTTTTCTAAAATAATTTTTAACTTTGCTTTTTTGAAGACCAAGCCAGGCTTGCATGCGTTGCATCATTGAAAGTTTAGGTGCAGGTACTGGTGTGAGTACTGGTGCAAGTGATGAGCTTTTTGCTTTTAGAATCATTGTATATAATTCATGCGTAGATTTTTGTAATGAGCTAATATCCCAAATATCAATATGTCCCATAGTGCTGCCAGCGATAATCTTTGTGCCATCGGGCGTTACCGCAAGCGATGTGCAATGGATTCCCGTTGTACGATTATACTCGAAAATAGTTATGGGTATTTGTGCAAAAGCAGGGTGCCAAATTTTTATTGCTGATCCGCCGGAAACAATATGTTGGTTGAAGGAGATGGTATCTATTGCGTAAATTGGACTATCATTAACAAAATGTTTTTTAAGTTTTGATCCGTTAGAATCCAAGATATTAAGATTTCCGTTATCTTGGCCTACAATAATTTGGTCATCAAGATATGCCTTTAATGTAACATGTGTATTAGATTGTGCGCCTTCGTTTAATGACTTTGTAGCGACATCAACAATAGTAATTGTTCCAGAGCTGTCGGAATAAAAAATTTTTTCACCATGAGAAGTTATGGCAATGGATTCTATTGGCCATTTATTTTGAATAGGTTCTATACGCTTGCCGGAATTAATATCCCAAATATCAATACTCCCAATTGGGTGTCCTGCTTTTAGGCCGTGCGTCCCAGAAACAATTCGCTGACGATCGGGAGTTACGGCAATTGATGATATGGATATGATGTCTGGATCGGTATTTTTAAACGTTTGTATTACATTAAAATCTATATCTCGTAAGTTCATTGTTTCAGAATGAGCGGTAATAATGTTATTATCAGGAGCTGCTATAGCGCGGGTGGGTCCCATCAAAGTTTTTAAACTTTTCCCTGTATTAATATCCCAAGAAATAACTTTATTATTACATCCACCAGAAATTATTATTTTATCATCACTAGTTATATTTATTGAACGAATTGCATCACCATGGAATAATGTTTTCTTTGGTTTTTTTGGTAATAATTGTTGAAGCGCTGACGCGATGATGTCAAAATACTTGTCGTATAAAATTCGTCCAATTTCCCTATTAATATCATCAAGAGTTATTTCTTCATCCAAGCTATTAAGAAGTTTAATTCCCCAGTCCGGCTTTTTTTCAAGTACTTCAGGATTGGTTATACGGTCTGCTATTTGTTTTGTTACAAAATCTGTTAATGTTTGATTACCCAAAAAATTGCTCATTTTTCCGACAGCAATAAGACTATCGGCTGTTGGTTTTATTGTTTTGATTCCTCGCAATGCGTTCCAATAGTCTTTTAGCAATAATAGGTGGCGGTAAGAAAAAAGCTTTTCTGAAGACCAATCTATCTCTTTGGGATTTGGTTGATCATCTAGAAGTTCTTTTATGGTGCTATTATTAATTAAATCAGCAGGGAGTGTTACTGTAGGTAATAGCTCAATTAATCCCAATTTATTTTCTCGTAATCTGGTGGAAACTATATGGGGATTGATGGGAATATAAGGCTTTACTTGATAGTCGTTGGTCTCCATGCTGCGAATAAAAAAAGTAAGAGAGAGTGCTAATACTATAAATTTATTTAAAAAATGCTTTGGCATGTTGGTTGCTTTTATTATTGTGGGGCAATCGCCATTGGTTTACAAAAAAATGTTTGTTTCTTACGGATTATTTCATACACATCGCGAGCAGATTCTTGAGGAATATCCCAGCGATTTATTGTACCCTTGTTTCCACCAGAAATAATGTTTTTCCCATCAGGCGTTGCTACAATCGCGGTAATTTTTTCTTGTGAGTCTGTGCCATGACGGCTTTTGACGGGTAAAAATGTCTTTGTTTCAGTATCCATAATAGTTAATGTTCCTTCTTGGGCAAAAGCAATATATGGGCTTTTAGGTATCTGTATTATGGCATTAATGGGAAATCGACCGAAAGGCGTCTCAAAAGGTTGAAGAAGTGTTTCTGGACCCGTGGTTATTATGTTGATTTTTCCATGAAAGTCACCAAAAACAATTTTGTTATCGGGAGTTACTATAATTGAGGTAACGTTGGCTTCGGGCGTGCTATTAATTGTTTTTTCAGGAACTCCTGTTTCAATATCCCATATGTCAAGGCGACCGGTCCCACCCGCAATAATCTTTTTATCAGGCGTTACGGCAAGAGAATGAATACGTGTTTTGTTAACAAGGGGTTTTGTTGTAGTACCTGTTTTTATATCCCAAATATTTATGGTCATCCATTCATTTCTAGAAACAATCTTTGTCCCGTCAGGCATTATCATAATTGAGTGTATGTCGGCGGCTGCTCTGTCACATTTTTTAATAATTTTATTGCCCTGTTGATCCAAAATGCTTATGCGGTTGAGTAGGGCGGTAACGATTTTTGTGCCATCGGGAGTTATCGTAGCGCGTTCATCATTATTTAAGGTTGTGTCTTCATGCGTGGTAAGGTTAAAGATGTGAACTTCATCTTGATGTTCATCATTAGTTGTACCAAAAACAATGTTTTGACCATCGGGAGTAATATGTAGTGACCTAATTTGTGATGCCTGTTGTGAAATTTTGGTTGGAGCAGATGTCATGAGCGTGGGGTATGTGATGTATAAAGCTTCTATAATTGCCTTGTTAATCTCGGGAAAGGTTTTTGCTGGTAGAGCATTCAGAAGTGATTGAGCGTGATCAACTTTTGACTTTGTGGGCAAGACATTGGTAAGCGATGGAGTATATTTTTTTGATTTCTCGGAACTTGTGATAAAGTCTGCTATTTGTTGCCCCAAAAACTTTGTTAATGTTTTATTATTAAGAACTTCTGCCATATATGCAACTTGTTTAAGACTATGTACTGTTGGTTGTATTTTTGTTGTCGAATCTTTTGATGCATCCCAATATTTTTTGAGCAACAATACGTTGGCAGGTGAAAAAAGTGCCTTAGTCATTATATCATTTTTCTCAAATGACATGTATCGGGGATTGCTGCCCTCAATTAAATCGGCAGGTAAATCCATAATAATACTCCCGAGCGCTGATCTGGCGCTCGGGAGCAACGACGGTGTTTTTCTTGAGAAATATTCTGATTCTTTTATTTTTGGTCTAAGAGCAGCAATTACTTGAGATGGTGTATAGCCAGTAGGGGCGTAATTGTAACCTGCCCCAGTATGGATACAAAGGGGAAGCAAAAGCGCTGATATCAATTTTTTAAAAAATGGCTTTGACATGTTGTCCCCTTACTTTCATATATTTTACAAAGAGCTTTGGCCGCGTAAAAGAGCTGGCAGGTTCGGTTTGATTGGGGGAATGCGGGAATTATCGTAATAGCTCTTAATCATTTTATATATATCATAAGCTGAATTTTTATAATTTTGTAATACACTCACATCCCAGTTATATACTGGCCCATTTTCTCCAGCAGAAATAATCTGTGCGCTATTAGGGCTTGTTGCGATTGCAATAATATCTTCTTTTGGATAAATATCATTATGAGGGCTTCCTATGGGGAAAAATGTTTTTGTAATCGTATCCATAATAATTAATGCTGGTCCTCTATTAAAAACAATGTAGGGGCTGAGAGGTATTTGAATAATAGCATTCATAGACATGGTGCTCTTAAAAGTTGCAGGAAATGATTCTTGAATATTAACCGTTTCAGAAGAGTTTTGAGTGGTGTTTAAGATGGTAATATTTCCATTATGTGAACCAAAAATAATCTCATCATCAGCAGGTGCTATTAGTGAGGTAATTGTTTCACCAGGTTTGAGAATTGTTTTTATAAGGGTGGCTGTATTGATATCAAAAATATTAATAATTCCATCGCCACCAGCAATAAGCTTTTCACTATTGGGAGTTATGGCAATAGACAAATTGGGTGTTGCAATGGTTTTCATAGCACCCGTATTAATATCCCAAATATTTACGGTATTTCCTTCGTTTCTAGAAACAATCTTGCTACTATCAGAGGTTGTCAGCAGTGAGTTTATAGGGCCACTTGCTTGAGGATAAGGTATTTCGATTTTTGTTAATTGTTCTAAGCGAGGATCATCTAAATCACGAACGGTTAATGTTTTAACCAAAGCGGTAATGATTTTTTTTCCATCGGGAGTTATTGTAGTCTGCGTTGCGTTTTTAAGTTCTTTTGTAAAGCGATCTGCATGAACGTTAAATATTCTCGCTAAATTCTCAATGCTAGTAGGGTGGATTATAGAAGGGCTGTTGACACCAAGAATAATTTTTGTACCATCGGGAGTGATATGTAATGAAGTGACTTTGTTTAATTCTCCTATCATCTTTTTGGGCTCTATCAGAAGTAATGCATTGTTAAGAGCAGAGAGTATTTTTTCAGGGTCGTTGGCATATACAATTTCTACAACGGCGTTGTTAATATCAGTAAATTTTTCTACGGGTAAAGCCATAACAAGTTTTAATGCCTCAGTCGGCGATGTCTTAGGATTGATGATAAAGGCCGCTATATGTTGGCTGATAAAATCTATTAATTGTTTATTTTTAAGAAATGTTGCCATAGATGCAATTTTAATAAAATTGCTTGCTGATGGTTTTATTGTTATTATTTCCCCCTTTGGTGATTCCCATATTTTTCTGTTTTTATTTTTTTCTTTTGACAGTAATGCTTTCCAATATTTTTGCAGCAATAATATGTTGGCATGGGTAAATAACGGATTTTTTGATAAATCGATAGCTTCGTTTTTATCAAAAGGCAGTTTTAATGCTTCGCTGCTGTGAATTAAGTCGTCAGGTAACATTTCTAATGCTGATTTTTCTAATTCCGTTTTTTTCTGTGTTGGTTGGTGGAGTATTACGGAAGCTTCTTGTTCTTGCATCTTTTTGATAGTGGAGAACGTATCTTTCAGGGGATTAAATGCTTGATACGGCTTTACTTTATAATCGCAATGGATATACGTGGAAAGAGCTAGTGCTGATAGTATAAAGTTTTTAAAAAATGATTTTGACATGTTAAATCCTCTATTTTTCTCTGGAATCCCCTATGTTTAATCATAGTGTAATATATTTTTTATATATTTTTCAATATTTTTTTCAAATATATATTATATTGTGGTGCTTATATGGCATAAAGCGAATTGGTATAATTTTGTAATACACTAATATCCCAGCTATATACCGTCCCATGTTCTCCAGCAGAAATAATTTTTGTGCTATGAGGAGCCGTTGCTATTGCTACCATAGCTTCTTTTGGATAAATATCATTATGAGGGTTTCCTATGGGGAAAAAAGTTTTTGTAATGGTATCCATAATAATTAATGCTGGTCCTCTATTAAAAGCAATGTATGGGCTGAGAGGTATTTGAATGATGACATTTATAGGCATAGTATTATTAAAAGTTTCAGAAGCATTTTGAGTTGTGTTTAAGATGGTAATATTTCCATTATGTGAACCAAAAATAATCTCATCATCAGCAGTTGCTAGCAGTGAGGTGATTTTTTCACCAGGTTTGCGTATTGTTCCTACGAGGGCGGCTGTATTGATATCAAAAATATTAATAACTCCATCGCCACCAACAATAAGCTTTTCACTATTAGGAGTTATGGTACTAGACGAACTTGGTGCTTTATTATCAATTTGTTTAATCTCACCTGTTTCTATATCCCAGATATTTATGATGCTACCGTCCTGATTTCTAGAAATAATCTTTGTTCCGTCAGGGGTTGTTAGCAGTGATTGTATTCTACCGTATGCCTGAGGATAAGGTATTGTGTTTTGAGTATAGCTCTCATTTACATTGCGAACTGTTATCTTTTCAAACAAAGCAGTAATAATTTTTTTTCCATCGGGAGTTATTGTAGCGTATTTGGCATTTTCAAACGTTTTTATAAAATCATGTTGAGTAAGGTCAAATATTTTCGTTGTAGAAGAGCTAGCTAAACCAATAATAATTTTTTTTCCATCGGGGGTAATGTGTAATGAAGTGACTTTCGAGTCTTCTGTAATCAACGGTTTGGGTTGTATAAGAAGTAACGCGTTGCTGAGGGCCGAGGGTATTTTTTTACGGTCTTTGTCATATTCAATTTTTATTTTGTCTACAAAATTTGTTAATTCTGTATTATCTAAAACATCAGCCATCTTTTTAACGGTAACAAGGTCATCTACTGTCGATTGTATTAATGGCGGTATCCCCATCAAGGCGTTCCAATATTTTTTAATAATATTTACGAGCGTTTTTTCCATTTTTAATGCAGCCCAATATTTTTTTAGTAATAATAAATTATCATAAGTAAACAATTTATTTTTTGAAAAATCGATAACATTATTATTATAAGGGAGTTTTATTTTGTTGCTCTTATCAATTAATTCAGCAGGCAAAGATACTTGTTGAGCAAATTCTGGTCTTTTAATGTGGAGAGAGTAGGGTGTTGCGAGATAATTATTCTCTATTATTGACTCTTGTTTTTTTAATTTTTTTTGCAAAGCATACATATATTTTTTTATGTTATCCCAAAAGGATGGGGTGGCTTTCTCCATACCATAGATAAAAATAGAAAACGGTAGCGCAAAGAGTATAAAATTTTTAAAAAATGGCTTTGACATGTTATAAGTCCCCCGCTTTTACCTTTAACTTTAATTACATTGTAATATATTTTCTATATACTTTCAACAATTATTTTCAAGTATAAAATTTAATCAACGGGCGGCTTTTTAAAATATGTCAAAACTGTTGCGTATAAGTCGAGTGCAGCCATGGTTGAATACTTTGTTAAGACGCTGATATCCCGTTCTTCAATGATATTGCCTTCATCGCGTATAGCCTTAGAAACAATAAGACGCTTTCCGTCAGATGTTACCGCTAATGCATGGTAAGCATTCCAATAAATGTTACGAGCAAAAGTAAAAGATTTTTTTGAAAAAGGGTGCCAAATACTCAAAGTCTCCCCAGGTAATATCAAATGTGGGCCAGAAAAAACGCCTTCAACAAAAATATAATCAGCGTTGTATCGTGTAGTAGATTGAATGAGAGCTCCCTGCTCGTCAAAGGTATTGATCATGTTAGTCTTATCTGTCAACTCATGCTGAGTGGTAATAGTATTATTATGGCTAATAATAGCATCTGATTTTTCTTCTGAAATTATTTTATAAGTATTGTTACTCATGTCATGTATGACAATACCATCAGAACAGCTATAGAAAAAATTTGTGCCATCTGAGGTTGATATAATGTTATATATTTGAGAATGCTCGGGGTAGTGTTTTTTTACGATTTTTTGTGTTTCGATATCAGCAACACCAATACAGGCATTCAATGATCCGCAGTTTTGATGATCTGATAAAGCAAAAATAATTTTTTTGCCATTAGGCGTTGTCGTAATGGAGGTTATTATTGCATACTGCCCTTCAGTTGTATCTTGCGTTATTGTGTTAATAATATGTCCATCGATATCTCGTATGTGTATATTTGTTCCATTGGTAGTAATAATTTTTTGTCCATCGGGAGTTATTATTGCAATACCATCAGTTTCTTCCAAAGATGTGCTTTTTTTTGTTGTAGTATCGAATATAGTAATTTCTTTAGAAATAGGGTTAGAAAAAACCATTTTGTTATCATCCGGTGTTATACGTATATTACTAATGAAACCATAATCATGATCAGTTTTGATTTTGCAGATCTGCTTTGGCGATTGTTGTGACAATGCTTTTTGCAGCGATGGTGCCAATAAATCAAAATGCTTGTCGTATAAAGTTTCTGCTATTCGTTTATTAAAATAATAATAAATTTCTGGCGGAAAGGCCTGAATAAGTCGAATCCCTTGGTCGGGATTTTTTTTCAGTATTTCAGGCTTGCTGACAAAATCTGCTATGCGTTTCGCTACAAAATTCTCTAATTTTTTATTGCCTAAAAAATTCGCCAATAATCCAACGCGTTTAAGGCTTTTTGCGTCTAATTTTGTTGGAATCGTATTTGTTTTATAGGATTCCCAATAGTTGTTCATTAATAATAACTGAGAACGTGTACATAAAGTATTGTTTGAAAGATCAATATTGCGACTACTTTCCTCTTGATTCATGTAAAGGGCTAATGGTGATATGTTGCTTGCATCGATTAAATCAGCAGATAAAGCTACTTTAGATAAAGCTAAGTTAGATAACGCTAATTTTTCTGCGTATTTTTTGCCTATGCCTATATTGGATATTTTTTGATTGGGTTTATAAAATAGTACCGATTCCTGGCTTTTTTGTAGGCTTTGTACAATAGACAATATATCTGAAAATTTTTTTTGGTAGGGTGTTACAAAATAATCTTGAGGCTGCGCCCCTTTTTCTACTTCCATTCCATGAATGAAAGCAGGAAAAAATAGTGCTAATAGTGTCAGGTTTTTAAAAAATTGCTGTGGCATAGTATAGATCTGTGAGTTAGTTTGTATTTTGTTAACTTTGTTATAGTATGACGTATTATTGGTGTTTTTTCAAAATATATATTTTTTTAATTATTATTGATTTTATTTTCTATTTTGAATTATAATTTTACATGATAGTATATATTTGAAAGGGTTATCATGCTTAAAAAAAGTTTTTTAATTGCTGTTGTGTTTAACATGTTTGCGCTTGTTGCGCAGGACGATGGTGCCATCGGGCCTATTCGTATGACCTCTGCCAGAATGGGTAAAGGGCCGGTTTTGGTGTCTCTTTTTAGGGCGGCTCAAGAAGGTAATGTTGATCTGATAAAAATGGCCTTGGCGCGTGGAGAAAACGTTAATGCAGTGGATGGTCAGGGCAATACGGCATTATATTATGCCATAGTGAAGAATTCTTTGCCCGCAGTCAAAGCTCTGATGGAAGCAGGCGCTCGCATTAATAAACCGTCATTCGGTTCTTTTAATGCATCACCCGTACATATTGCTGTACGAATGCACGGACTTGATAGTGAACTCGTACAGTATCTCATGAGTAAAGGTGCCAGTTTATATATTTAGCAGTGTATTTTTTTGCTATAACATGCAGAAACAAATCCCCAGAAGTTTGCCCAATCATATGCGGGAAGGTGGTCTTTGTTACCTATTGCTTCTTGAGCATTCTGGCTAATGGAGAATGATGTATATGCTTGGGCGGCTAATAATAAGAGTGCAAGGGGTGACTCGGCAAGATGGCGATTGTTTTCGAGTACAACATGAGTGAAGGTTTGGCCGCAATAATGAATGGCATAAGCGACAACGTATTGTTTGATAAAACTTTTCCAAGCCGTTATTTTTTTGCGATCCTGTTCAGTTGCATGTGTTTGCATAGAGGGTATATGTATTGTAAAGGTAAAGTCTCGACATGCTGTTTGATTGATAATCAAGAAAAGCCCGATAATCATAAATTTTTTAATAATTTTTTTCATGTTTTCCTTTATAATAATATAATTGCGCATGTATTGCATTTACAGTATCATACCATACACACATCCATTTTATGAGGAATTTTATGAAATCAGACTCTCCGAAATTTTATGTCACCACCCCAATATACTATCCCAATGCTCGTCCGCATGTTGGATCCTTATACTCAACCGTTCTTGCCGATGTTGCAGCACGATGGCATGCATTGTTGGGTGATAAGGTCTTTTTATTAACAGGCACAGATGAACACGGTCAAAAAATTGCACAGGCAGCTTTGGCCGCGGGCAAAGAACCGCAGCAGTTTGTTAATGAAATTGCCGAAAATTTTAAGGATGTGTGGAGAGCTTATTATATTAATTATAATTATTTTATAAGAACTACAGATGAGCATCATAAGCATGCTGTTCAGGAGTGGTTAAAAAAACTTATTGCCCAGGGTGATATTTATAAATCTTTTTATTCTGGCTGGTATTGTACATCGTGTGAAACGTTTGTCACCGAAAAAGATGCTGCTGGTATTGAAAATCCTGCATGTGCTTCTTGTGGTCGTCAAACGCAATTTATTTCTGAAGAAAGTTATTTTTTTAAGTTATCTGCGTATCAAGATAAACTTTTACAGTTTTATCAGGATCATCCTGAATTTATTGTCCCACAGGAACGAGCTCATGAGGTAATTAACTTTGTTAAGTCCGGTTTAAATGATTTAAGTATTTCCCGAACAACGGTTTCTTGGGGGATCCCATTTCCTGGAGATGAGCATCATGTGACATATGTATGGGCTGATGCGCTTAATAATTATATTACCGGTGTTGGTTATGGCGATAAGCATAGAACAGAAGAATTTAATTTTTGGTGGCCTGCCGATTTGCATGTGATGGGGAAAGATATTATCCGTTTCCATGCAATATACTGGCCGGCGTTTTTAATGGCATCGGGTCTTCAATTGCCAAAACAGTTACTGGTGCATGGTTGGATAAAAATTGGTGATCAAAAAATGTCAAAATCATTAGGTAATGTTATTGATCCTATGGATTTATATCATACCTATGGTGCTGATGCTGTTCGGTATTATCTTGTGCGGCATCTTGCTATTAATCAAGATTCTCCGATGTCTATCCCTGATCTTGAGCAGCGTATTAATGCTGATCTTGCACATGATTTGGGTAATTTACTTAACCGCATGCTTATACTTGCAAAAAAATATGACATAACCACTTTGTCTGCGCCAGAATATTGGGAGCCGGCAGAAGTAACATTGCGCGATGAACAGTGGAGCATGATTGTTGATGTTACGGAAGAGATGGAAGAATATTATTTTCATAGGGCATATGCACGTGTATGGAAATTTATTCACCAGGTGAATGCCTATTTTCATGGACAGGCGCCGTGGAAGGTTGCTGTGCAGGATAAAGAAGCGCTTAAACGAATTTTATCAGCAACAGCCCATAGTTTATATGCAACGGCTATTCTGATTGAACCAGTTATGCCAGTTGCTATGAAAAATCTTATAGCTGCACTTGGTGGTCCTGCAGCAAGTTCGTTAGATGAGCTCTCTCAAGAGCCGTGGCATAGAACATTTACCTTGCAGCAGTGCGAACCGCTTTTTAAGCAATATGAACAAAAAGAAAAAGAAGAAGAAGTACCGACTGTTATTGATAATAGTATTGGTATAGAAGATTTTGCTAAGGTTGAGTTACTTGTTGGAATAATTGAACACGTTGAAGAGATACCAGGGTCAGAAAAGTTGTATAAATTATTAGTTAATTTTGGTGATCGTGGCGTGCGACAAATTTGTTCTGGCGTGCGGGCGCATTTTAAGCCAGAAGATCTTCGTAATAAACAAGGAGTCTTTTGGGTTAATGCTAAGCCGAGGAAAATGATGGGAGTTGAGTCTCAAGGAATGATGCTGTTCGCTGAAAATGCCCAGGGTAAACTTGAAATGTTGACTGTTGGAGCACCGGTAACGCAGGGTAGTAAAGTTCGATAAGGAGTTCTGAATGCCGCTTGGCAGAATAATGAACTATTATTATTGGTCCGGCTTTGCAAGATTTTGTCAGCTGGCTACGTATGTACTTAATATTATTCCTCAAGATTATATCATGATGCTCGATGGCATCGATGAATTCATGTATTACAGTAATCTTTTAACTGACGATAAAGACGACGATCCCCCCTGGCAAGGGGGGATGCAATTAACGTTATATCTGTACAACTTTTTTTATGCTATACAGCAAAATTCAATGCTGATAGCTTTTTTTTTCAGTTACATTCTTAGTGATATCTTTGCCAGCTCTTTGTCGTGGGTGATTATAGATTTTTTGACGGGCATTACTATGATCTATTGGTTATGGATATTGTATTTTTTTAAAATCCTGCAAGACAGGCGAAATTTGTGTTGGCAAAATAGCTTATGGTGGTTATATGATCAACTCTTTTTCTTTGCGAGTCTTTGGGGGGTTAATAAAAACTGTATAAAGAACCGTTATATTGCAAACTACGCACTTTTTTTTTCTGTGTGTTGGTTATTTGATATGTTGTTAGGGGGTAATTTACTTCTTCAGAATGCCTACAATAATCTTATGTATTATCACAGTATTACTACCGGATTTTTTTATCAGATACTTTTTATGTACCGCGAATGCGGCCTGCCTGTCAGCGATGATACGTACACTCAGTGCCGATCAATTATATATTTTCTCGATTGGTTCGGCCCGTATAGTATTGCACTATTGACCGTGTATAAAAATAATGCGCAAAAAACAAGCTGGGACGCACATCACGCCCCAGCTTGTAAATCTTTAGTACCGCAATTAATCAAGATCAGCAATTAACTTGGTCATATTAAATTGATAATAATCGGGCCGTTCCATTATTTTGTTTGATGTTCCTGACCGTATGTCTTCATAATCTTTTTTGATATTTTCGCTCAATACGAATTCAGGTGTATGTATTAATGGATCAGTATCAATTTCTTGCATGTCATTAAAACGGGTAAATTTTTCGACGATATATTTTCCTGTTTTATTAATTTTATTTCCTGGCGTATTAACAGTAATAAAAATAGGATCTTTTTGTTTGTACACATCTTTATCCAAAATATCCAGGTTAAATATACTGTTTGCTGAATAGCTCCATGGGTACTCATTTTGTACTTTGGAGATAATTTCTGGGAACCATTCACTAATCTTAGAAATAGTCCAGTGATAAGGTCGTTTTTGATTATTTCTTGCTTTCATGCCAACAATGATTCTATTATCTTGAGGGCTTAATCCCCCCTTTTTCATATTACTGTGTATCAGCGGAGCTTGGCTAACGCATACAGCAGTATGTAGAGCTGAAGCATTTCTTGTTGCTTTAAGCAAGCCCTTACCCGTCTCGGTTAACTGAGATACTATTTTATTCGGGGCAAATGCTGTTGCTGCTGCAATTATAAGATTTGCTCCTATTTAATTGTTATGCAGAATGGTGTGTTTTTATTCTTTCTGATATTTTTGATCGCTTCCCGTGCATTTTCTGCATTTTTTCTAAAATGGGTATTGCGGGCCAGGTCAGTAACCAGGTGGTTGCTAGGAGACATGTTATCCCAATCACTCCATTTTCTACAGAAGGGCTTGTTGGTTTGGTTATGCTAACTCTGACCAATAGAGCGCCCATAAGACCCAAGCTTCCCCATTTTGCATAGACGTCAATAAAGTTCATTTGGTTTTCCCCGGTTGCTCCGAGTGTATCGAAGTACCACCATGGTTTTGTATTTTTAAATTTTGTTTTTAATCGATCAGATGTTATTTTTTTTGCCGCAGGCTCGCCTAAAAATGTATTAAGCCCTTTCATGTCGGCAGTTTTAAATATACCATTTAGTCTATTGCCATTTAATGGATCAATAATGTCCATAGCGAGAGTGTAATTACATAGACCAAAAAAAATGATTAAGCTGACATAGTTTTGTTTTTTGTAAAATTCACGATGGGTTACTTTTGGTTTTAAAGTCTGTTATAATTTCTCGCATTTTCTTTCGGTGGTTTGATATTGTTTTGGTCTCGCTTAAGAATTCGGATATATAAGCTATTATTGGGGTAGTACGTAGTAATGTTTCGCAAGCTTTTTTATTGCAAGGGGTGTAATCAGGATAAAATTGTGTTGTTATCCATCCGAAGAATCCCAACGCCATTCCTACAAAAATAGTATTATAGATTCTTGCAAGATTTTTTTGTTGAAATACAAAATGTTCGGAATACCACCATTGCTTTGGCTTTGTTGCTTCAAATTTTTTCTCAAGTTTATCAAAAAAATCATAATTTTGATCATCGTAATAATAACCTAAAAAAGTTCTTAATCTATCGCTGTCTGAATTTTCAAATATATTTTTTAAATCAAGTGGATAAATATCATCATCGTCAATTTCAATACGTCTTGTTTGTATTTTCCGTTTCTCTGCTTGTGCAAGCAAGTCCTTTTTAAATACTTCTTCGTCTCTACCTCTCATTTGGGACAGTATATAGGACCGTGTTTTCTTCAGTTCTTCTTCAACTTGAATTGGTATTACTCTGGATTTATGCGGATTTCTGCTTTTAACTAATTCAATATCATTCGGTTGTTCCATGCTGAAGGTTGTTTGAAGATGAAGTAGGAGAAGAATGCTGTAGTAGAGGGCTGATGTTTTTTTCATGATTTTCTCGATAAAAATGTTGTAATAGAAAAAATCATAAAATTACATTAAATTTTATGATTTTAAGTTTATATAAAATTATTATAATAACTTAGAACTGCTAATCCAGCCTACTATCTTTTTTCCAAAAATCAAGAACCGTAACCCAATAATGCGATTAATTTGCAGTTTGGCGCGGCAAAAAAATTATCGAAGTTCAGCTCGTTCAACGCCGTTATTCTGCATGCATAAAATATTGCACACTGCATAAGCTTGATCAATGTTGTTGACGTTTTTTTGAACTCTCTTTGCACCGCTATTACAAGAACAATTTGCGCTAGGAGCTTGTATCGAAGAGATAAACATGCAGCCTATGAGTGCAAATATGAGTAAAAATATATTTTTTTGCATGTTATTCACCTTTAAAATTTATAAAACTACCTCATCTCAGAGCGGCTGACGCCAGCATCTCGGACACACAAAATATTACAGATTGCAGCAGCTTCATCGGTGCCATAGACATTTTTTTGTTCAAATTCTTTGCCATCACCGCAAGCACAATGGGCATCTGTAGCCTGGATAGTTGCGGGGATGTAATTTATAAACGCGAATATGATTAACAATATCTTCCGTTTCATGTTACTGCCCTATTTATATTAGTTATCTATTATTATTGATAATAGCATAATTTGTTATGAATTTTCAATAATAATTGTAATTTGTAATATTTTTATCGTATTTCAGGGTGGCTACTCATGCCCTCATGGCCTATGCATAAGATCTTGCAACGCCTAAACGCTTCATCTGATCCTGATCCTACAGAGAGCGAGACGGGGTCTTGGGTTGGTTGAGCGTTGTCATTGCAATAGCAATGAAGTGTTCCTGCGCGTACGGGGGCAATCGCTAGTATACAAATAAATAAAAGTATCTTATTCTTCACAAATTCCCCTGTAATTTACATGAGTTTAAGTTTCTGCTTTCGCTATGGTTCGATACGATTTCTGCGAAAATCACTCACCATGAGCGGGTCTCGCTCACCCTGAGTGTCCGGCGTAGTCCATAGGACGAAGTCGGATGTATCGAGAGATCGCTACGCGTTATGTCTCTTATAGTCATAATAATAGCATACATGCGCGCTTTTTTTCAATAATTATTTCTATTATTAAAAAATCACTCTGTTTCGTCGGTAGAATCTAGCTTTTCGCTATAGCCACATTGCTTATTGGGGCATAATAACGTTGTTTCACCGGATTTATCGACTTTTTTAAGTAAATATGGGTTTTTGCATTCTGGGCATGGCTTATCTTCGATATCACCTGATATTGAAAATTTACAGGTTGGGTAGGTGCTGCAGCCCCAGAAAACTTTACCTTTCCATGTTTTTTTGACAACTTCGCCGACCTTGCATTCTGGACATTTAAATGAAGCTTTTTCTTGATATATATACTTGCATTCCGGGTATCCTGAGCAGGCAATGAAGGGGCCAAATCTACCAATTACTTGTCGTAAAGGTTTTCCGCACACAGGGCATTGTTTGTCCAATATTTTTGGCTGGGTTGCTGCGACCAGTTGTATTGTTCCATCTTCAAGACGTTCAAAATTGCTGGTAAACGTGCATTCTGGAAATCGCAAACATCCCAAAAATGCACCAGCTTTACCAAAGCGTATAGCAAGTTTTGCTTGTTTGCATTCTGGGCAGTCAAGTTCGGTAGGTTCCGCAGCGCGCTTAGCTTTATCGCCCCTAAATACATTGAGGTCTTTTTCAAAGTTTTCATAAAAGGTAGTAAGAAGGAGATCGCGATTTAATGACCCCTGAGCTATTTTATCGAGATCTTCTTCCATGATAGCCGTAAATTGCGTACTCATAATCTTAGGAAGATGTTCTACGAGCATATTTGTTACGGCCATGCCAAGTTCTGTTGGAACAAAGCGCTTTTTTTGATCAAGCGTTGTGTATGCACGAGCTTGTATGGTCTTTAAAATAGTTGCATAGGTGCTTGGCCTGCCTATGCCTTCTTTTTTTATTTCTCCGACTAATGATGCTTCGGTGTATCGTGGAGGAGCTTGTGTAAAATGTTGTTTAGGTGAAGTTTTTTCAAGATCAATAACGCTTTGAGCTGCAAGATGTGCTGGTAAATTAACTTTTGATTCTTTTTCTTCCTCATCTGCTTCTTGATAAACTTTGAGAAAACCATCAAAAATAAGGCTTGACCCTGTTACCTTAAAGGTAAATATTCCACCTTGTATGGTTACTTGCCGTTGGGCGTATACTGCTGGCTTTATTTGGCATGCTACAAATCTTTTCCAAATTAACTCATAGAGTCTGGCCATGTCTTTTTCTAAATAACGACCTATTGAATCAGGCGTTACGTACGTATTAATTGGCCGAATTGCCTCGTGGGCATCTTGACCTTTTTCTTTTGAATAGACCACTGATTTGGATGGTAAATATTCTTTACCGTAGCTTTCAACGATATACTCACGGGCCTGTTTAATCGCCACATCAGAAATGCGTAAAGAATCCGTACGCATATAGGTGATTAATGCGACAGGAGTTGAAGGGTCTTCTAATGGAACACCTTCATATAATTTTTGTGCTAATTGCATGGTTTTTTGAACGGAAAATCCAAGTTGATTGTAAGCGGCCTGTTGCAGGCTACTTGTCATAAACGGAGCTGGAGCATTTTTTATTCGCTCCGTATCTTTTATAGATTCTATCGTAAAAGATTTTATTGCAGCTAATTTTTCTAGAATTTTATCAACAGCATCTTTGTTGGGAAGTTCTACTTTTTTCTTGTTAGCATGAGTGAGCGCTGCTGAAAAGAGCGCATCTTCAAACTTAAATACGCCTTCGATGCTCCAGTATTCTTCAGGCTTAAAGACGCGAATCTGTTCTTCTCTGTCGCAAATAAGACGAAGCGCTACTGACTGAACGCGTCCAGCTGAAAGGCCAGTTGTAATTTTTTGCCACAAAATAGGTGAAACTTCATAACCCACCCAACGATCAAGCACACGGCGTGCCTGTTGTGCATTAACCTTATTTATATCTATATCAAAGGGATGCTTAATGGCTTCTTGTATAGCCGGTTGTGTTATTTCGTTAAAAGTTATTCTATGCATTTTAGTCGACTTTTTTATAACTTTTTCTATCTCATTGGCTATGTGCCAGGCTATTATCTCGCCTTCTCTGTCAGGATCGGATGCCAAGAAGATTTCATCCGCTGATTGGGCTTCTTTGCAAATATCGGCTATAACTTTTTCTTTTTTGTCTAAAACAACATAGTCGATGACGACGTGGTGATCTTTTGGATCAAAATGAATCCCAAGTTCTTTTTGCGGCAAATCCTTAATGTGTCCCACGGTGGACATAATTTTAAAATCTTTACCTAAGAATTTTGCAATTGTTTTTATTTTAGCCGGAGATTCTACTATTAATAGTTTTTTCATGGTCATTCTTTTTGTTTTGTTATACAAGCCAGTCATTTTTAATGATATAAAAAAGCCGGCCCTTATCTATAGAGTAAAAAAGTTATTGACAAAAAGTCAAATAGTTTTCATAAAATATCTGTTTTTTGAAGTAAACAACTTTTGATTATATCATAAGTTTTGTTGTAATGTGGCAAAAAAGTTATTAAGGGATTCTTCTGATAGGCAATTATTACTATTGTCGTCCTCAAATTCTTGAGCATATCCTAATGATAATAGCTGATCTTTGAGTGCCATGACATGATCGCTTCCAACATAGAGAAGTATAGGTTTATGTGCATTTTTATTTTCAATAATTTTTGTCATAAAACCATAGTCAGCTAAATCGTTAGCCCAGATACTCCCGATATTGTTTTCTTTGTTAATGTATGATAAAACAGGTGAATAATCGTTATTCTGTGACCAAGCTTTTAATGATTCTTGTATCCAGGATTGCGTGGTTGCAAGAGTTTGTAATTGTAGTTGGTCTTGATGCACCGTTTCAAACTTTTGTTTATAAGATTTCCATAATGCTTTTTCATTTTTATCAGAGGTGCTTTGTATGCGTTGTTCAACGTCTTGTACATGATTGCGTGCGGTTGCAACAACACTATCTACAGAAATATCATAATCCATTTTTTTTACCATCGATTGTAATTTTTTGTTGAAATGCAGTTGTAATTCTTGCGGCTTATTATTTTCTTGAACAATTTTTTGCAATCGTGCATCAAGTAATAGCCTATTAAGTGCTTTTTCATCGGTATCAGCATCAAGTGCGAGAATTTTTTTCTGATATTTTTTCACATTACACAAGTTTTTTCTTTGCTTAAAGAGCAGCGAGACTATATTTTTTTTATGAGTATAATCTCTGAGACTTGTTAGCCTGCTGATGTGATTAGCTACTATTTCTTTCTTGAATTTTATTTTTTTTAAAGCATATCTTTGTGTTTCCTTAAAGGCTTGAGGCGCAAGAAAGACAATGGTATCAACTAATTTTCCTGCAACGCCTTCTCGCAAATCATGTATTTCTACGGGAGGATAATAAAAGGTTTTTCCGAAATATGTTGCAATGTATCTAAAATGTCGATCATTGCAGGGCAATGATAAAAAAGAGAGCTTTTTAAATAATGAAAGTTCATCGAAAGAATGTTTTTTTCTGCTCTCTAGCTCTTCTTGTGTAGCTTCAACAACGATTGTTGGTTTTTTGTCGTGTGCGAGGATGGTTGCAAAATGAGCTTGTGCTCGCATGCTAAATAAAGACTCATGCCGAGAAGTGTGGATGTCGCCGAGTAGACTTACCGTATGGCCTGTTTGTGGGTTGCGTAAAATATAAGCAGCCTCAGCCCATGGATGTATTATATTGCAATATAATAGCATAAAAATGATAGCAAGCGTTTTATTTTTCATATGTTTTTATGTAATGCTGTGAAAAAAGTATCTATTTGAGTTTGTGAAAGAGGCATGCAGTTTGATGTTTGCTCAAGTTCTATTTTATATCCAAGTTTTATGAGATGTTGTTTTATGATCTGCGCGTGATGAAAACCGATGTATAACAATGTTGATTTGTTGCTGCGTTGATTTTCAAGTATTTTTAACATAAATCCATACTCTGCCAGATCATTTGACCAGACGCTTGATAGCGTATCTTGTCTATGATCAGAAGACAATGCTGGTCTATAATCCCCGCGCTTGTAACTTAGGCGTAAGTTTTCTTGTAACCATGAATGATGCAATGCGCCGGATTGTATATGCAATTGATCTTGATATATTTTTTCAAATTTATTTCTGTAATAACTCAATAACCCTTTTTCTGCATGCGTAAGCGCTGCATTTTCATGACGTTGTGCATCTTCTATGTGTGTTTGTATGCACTGTATAACTTGATCAACCGTTACGTCATTTTTGTTTTCATGAGCTATTCTTTGTAATTTTTTATGAAAATTAAGTGCTATTTCATAGGGGTCAATAGTATGACGCATATAGAACTGCCGAAGTTGTGTGTCGAATAACAGTGTGTTAAGGGCAATTGACGTATCGTCATCGTTTATTTGAGCAATTTTTGTTCTAAACGTTTTTAAATCGCATAACATATTTCGCATGCGAATGCGGGAACGAAGTGTATTAAATTTATATTTTCTTAGTTTGCCGAGATTTTTTGTGATGACGCCGATACTCAGATTAATTTTTCTTAATATGTCGCACTTAGTTTCATTAAAAGCATATTCTGTATCAAACATTACTGAGTTAACGATTTTGCCAACAATATCTTTTCTTGCATCATTAATTTCTACTAATGGTTCTTGACTAATAATATTGAAATAAGATTGTGCTATTTGACAGGCAGGTTCTGCAGGTGATAATGAAAGAAGATATAATTTTTCTAACATCGTAAGTTCTGCAAAATCGCCGCGTTTGGCGCGCGATACATCTGGTGGAGTGCCTTCTGCAACTATGTTAAGACGTGGATATTGCAAGAGTGCAGATGTAAAATGATCCCGCGATGCTGTAATAAAAAATGCTTCTTCTCGTTCTGATGCATTTTCTCCATGACGATCAGGTAAAACATCGACCGCATTACCCATAGAATCCGTACAAATATACGCTTCACCCTCACCCCATCCATGTATGCTATGTATAGATAATAGTTGAATAAAATATATACAGCATAATACTAATTTGAGTTGTTGTTTCATACCCTGAGTCCACAATGTATTTTTTAAAATATATTTTGATTTTATATAATTATAGCTTGAAAATTACAATCGTAAATATTTTTCTTCTCATCCCGTATTCCCATCTGTTCGTTTTTTAGTCGCACCTTGATAAACTGAGCTTTATTATTGGTATTTCTTAAAAAACAGGAGTGAGTGATGGTAAAAAATGGTTTTTTGGGCATGCTGGTGCAGGCTTGGCGAGAATCGCTTGGGCTTTTGGCGCCCAAAAACAGTTTAAAGCTGTTAGCTTTAACGCTAAAAACGTACACGCAAATGTGGCGCGCCCTCATCACCGGCGCCTGGTGGTTCCTGCTGCCATCTATTATTGTTTTTCCTGCGGGCTTCCCCTTTGTTTTCTTTGGAGTGCATAGGTCTTTTCCGTATATTGCATTTATTTTTTATACACTTTTTCAATTTTTTTTATTATGCGCCATGCGTCCGTCAGTTGATTTAAAAAATAGTTATTATTTTTGGCATAAGCTTGTACAATATTTTTTTTATTTTCTTACATATCTGTTGATAAGTAGCTCCATATATGTGGGAATACAATATTTGCTTGGACTACATTCTAATCGAGAGTTGATGGCGCATGTTATTGTCCTGTATTTGCTAGCACCATGGTATATAGTAGGTTTAATAATGTTGGGCGTATTAATTGGCCTTTTTTTATTAGATTCTGGCGGTCGCTTTGACAAAATAATTACGGCATGGTGGCGGGCATTAAAGATGATTGTATATAATGCACCAATTTTTATTGTGCTCATCGCAATGATTTTGTTTATTTCTTATGGCTATGTTCAGGGTGCCTCATTTATAAATGGACATGTTCAAGATTGGCTTACGATCGCTGTTGTTAGTTCTGCTCTTTATTTACTTTTTATAGCACCATTCTTTATGTGCCTGTTAACAAATTTATATACCATGTGGATCCATCAGCAATTTAAGCTTTATTATGACGAAAAATAAATTTTATTTTAAATAGAGGAGAGAGTGATGGTAAAAAATAGTTTTTTGGGCGCGCTGGTGCAGTCTTGGCGAGAATCGCTGAGTCTTTTGGCACCTAAAAACAGTTTAAAGATTTTAGCTTTAACACTAAAAACGTACACGCAAATGTGGCGCGCGCTCATCACCGGCGCCTGGTGGTTCTTGCTGCTTGTTCCTATTATTTTTTTTGCAACGGCAATTATTACTTTTGGGTTTGGTGTAACGCAGCCATCACCGAGCTATTTTAGCTATATTCTTTTGATGGCGCTTTTTCATGGGCTCATTCAATTTTTTTTATTATGCGCCATGCGACCATCAGTTTCTTTAAAAAATGTTTATTATTTTTTTAAACAATTGAAACTTTTTTTCTTTTTTTACTTATATTTTTTAATCGGGCTTGCGCCAGCTTTTCGTTTTGGTTTTTTTACAATGGCTTCTTATAGTTCTGCTTTTGTAATATTTATGGTTTTTGAGACGCTTGCTGGTCTTTTTTTGCTTGATTCTGGTGGCAGGCTTGTCAAAGTCATGATGACGTGGTGGCGTGCGTTAAAGATGATTGTCTATAATGCGCCAATTTTGATGGCACTATTAGCTGTTTTTGGACTAAGCACGTATGGCTATTTTGCGAGCACGGGGTTTTTACTCAGGCCTTTATGTGAATCACATAATTATAATTTTTCTGCGGGTGGTTGTATTGCTAGCGCTCTGTTTGCCAGCATTTTTTATGTATTATGTCTTGCGGCATTCTTCATGTGTCTGTTAACAAATTTATATACCATGTGGATCCATCAGCAATTTAAGTTTTATTATGACGAAAAATAAATTTTATTTTAAATAGAGGAGAGAGTGATGGTAAAAAATGGGTTTTTCGGCACGTTGGTGCGGTCTTGGCGCGAGTCGTTGAGTCTTTTGTTGCCGAAGAATATGTATAGGCTTATGTTGCTGACGCTGACAACATATAAAGAGATGTGGAAGCGGGCTATTGCAAATCTTCAGTGGTTTGTGATTGCGTCAGTTGTCATGGTAGCGATTACGTTTGGTGCAGCACTTACATCGATGCTCTTTTTGATGTTTTTGCAACTTGAAGTGCCTATAATTTTCAGGATTGTGGATGCTCCCTGGGTATTGTTTTTTCTATTACAGATGTACTTTGTCATGTATCCCCCATTTATTTTTTATATAATATCTGTTATTCGATCGATAGTAGAATCTCATAAAACTTATTATTTTATTGACGATCTTAAGTATTTTATTATTTACATAGTTTATGGATTTTTGTGGATTTTTTTATATGCACGAGCAATGTACTATCTCAGGTTTATTGTAAAAGCAGATTCTACGTTTACTTCGATTAATTCTTTTGTTGGGGTGCTTTTTTTTGTGCTTGGTATTCTCACGTCTCTTCTTATATTAGATTCTAGCGAGCGTAAAATTGGAATTTTCTTAGTTTGGTGGCATGCGCTTAAAATGTTTGTTCTTGATGTACCATTTTTTATGAGCAGGGTTATTATGTTCTGGCTGGTGAGCTATCTGTATTTTAAAGCATTTATGTATACAGGTTTACCATTAGGCATAGCGCATGCGGTGTTTTTACTGCTTATCGTGTTGTTATTTATGTGTTGCATCGCAAATATATATGCACTGAGAATTAAAAAACGAGGTTGATTATGACGCAGCGTGAGAAAGTTTTTGAATTACTAAGAACATTATGTACGTATGTTTTGGTAGTGTGTGTAGGGATTGTTTTTTTGATGCCGGCGATGGTGCTGATAGTTATTTTGCCTGACTCGCGCCGCTATGATAATCGCGTATTATCTTGGTTGATTATGATGTTTTTTTGGTCATGTACCAAAATATTATTTATGCCAATTGTTGTTGAGGGAAAAGAAAATATTCCAGATAAGCCGGTTATTATTGTTGCTAATCATCAGTCCGTTATCGATATTGTTTTAGTAGGTTCTATTTTTTATAATTATCCGTTAATTTGGTTTGTGCTTGATTATTATGCAAAAAAAATTGCGTATGGTTTTTTTATAAAAAAAATGGGAATTCCTGTTACGCGCGATGACCCGCATCAAGCAGCACGTGCGCTTTTACGGAGTATACGTTTTGTAACGACAGGTAATCATAATTTGGTTATTTTCCCGGAAGGTACCCGTCATGTTGATGGCAAAGTGCATGACTTTTTTAAAGGCTTTGCTATTATAGCAAAGAGGTCTCAGTGCCCCGTGGTACCGGTGTACATGCCATATAATTATAGAGTGTATCCGCCCTATAGTTTTTTGGCACACCGGCATGAAATCGTAGTTGTGATCGGCAAACCGATCTATTATGAGCCGGACGACACAGACGAGACATTTGCTCAGAAAGTATATACATGGTTTTTAACAGAACAGAATAGGTATGATTGAGTTTTTGTATCCATGGATGATAATCGCAGGCGTGATTTTATTACTGTGTAGTATTGTCGCGCGTTATTATACCCATAAGCCAATACAATACACATTCCCTCTAACGTCTTTTATTAAAAAAGCATTGGGCTCTCGCTCGAATTTATCTCGCTTTTTGCGTACAGCATTATATGCGCTAAGAATTGTGGCAATTATATCTTTAATTATTGCTCTAGCGCGTCCTAGAATACCTGATTATTCAACTAGGCAGGATGTCGAGGGTGTTGATATTATGATGGTGCTTGATGTTTCTGGCAGCATGCAATGTTTTGATGATATGCATGATAGAAGACCGCGATTTGAAGTGGCAAGAACAGAAGCTATTAAGTTTATTAATCAACGCGTGCATGATCCTATCGGACTAGTTCTTTTTGGCGCAACGGCTATTACGCGGTGCCCGCTGACGCTTGATAAAAAATTACTTGTTTCATTAATTGACCAGACCAAAATTGGAGACCTTGATCCTGACGGTACGGTGTATAGTATAGCTCTTTCTATGGCAGTCAATAGATTGAAAACATCTAAGGCGCGATCAAAAATTATTATTGCGTTAACTGATGGGTCTCCGTCTGAGCATGATATTGATCCGCACATTGCGCTTGATCTTGCAAAAAAGAATGGCATAAAGATATATACTATTGGGATCGGCGGTGAGCATGGCGGGTATATACAGCATCAGATGTATGGTCTTTGTCAAATGCCGAGTCCTCTTAATAAACAGTTATTGTATGAATGTGCTCGTCAAACCGGGGGAACTTTTTTTGAAGCAAAAAATCCAAAGGACGTTGAGCGTATTTATGGCATGATTAATGATCTCGAAACAACAACGTTGTCGGCTCCAAGTTATCAATCTTATTTTGAATATTTTACGATTTTTTTGTGGATCGCCTATGTGGCGTTACTGTGTGAGCTTGTGTTAGCATTATGGTTGGTTGTCTTATGATATATGCCGGATCTTTCTATTACGTTATGCCCGCTATTGTACTAGCGCTTTTATTGTGTCTGTACCGTTTTTATCAACAAAGAAGAAGTATTTATAAGTTAGTTGCAGGGCGTACTGAATTACTGATTAATTTTTCGCGTATTAAGTTTATTATAAAACAGTTTTTATTAATCTCAGCTTTTTTTGCATTAGGCTTAGCGTTAATGCGTCCGGCTACGCAAGGTGCTGCGCAGGAAATTGATAGAAAGGGCCGTGATATTATTATTGCACTTGACGTGTCTCGTAGCATGAATGCTACTGATTGTTTGCCGAATAGGCTTGCAGCGGCGCGTGAAAAAATTAAGCATTTAATCGATCTTGATCCGAGTGCACGTGTCGGGTTATTGCTTTTTTCGGGTGATGCATCCATGCAGTGTCCATTAACTGATGATCATGATGTATTTAAGCTGTTTTTAGACATGGTGGGCAGTGAAACGGTCTCTTCCGGTACTACCTGTTTGTCGCGAGCGTTAGAAAAAATAGTAGGGCATTTTAGCGAGCATGATGCAACGAGAAGTAAGCTTGTTGTGCTTGTAACAGATGGCGAAGATTTTTCTGGGTCCCTTGACGTGGTTAAAAAGCAGTTGCAGGATCTTGATATACGCTTATGTATTATGGGTGTTGCAACGCCGGATGGCGCTCCTATACCATTACAAGAAGGGTATCAATTAGACTCATCTGGGAATATTGTCATTTCTTGTCTTAATGAACCATTATTAAAAGCTGTGGCAAACGAATGTCATGGCGTTTATATGCGTATAACTCCTGATAGTACCGATGTGCGACGTATTTTTGATTATATACAACATTTTGAACAGGAATATCAAAAAAAACAGTCGCTTGTTATTTTAGATGAAAAATATTGTTACGGTGCAGGTTTGGCGTTAGCATTACTGATAATTGAGTGGTTATTATGATGTATAAAATTTTTTGGTTGCTATGTATTGTTTTTTCTAGCGCAGCAGCGAGCTTGGAAAAACTGGAACAAAACATTATTAATAATCCTCGTGATTATGCATCGTGCTACAATGCGGGCGTGCATGTTTTTAAACAAAAAGATTATGCCCGTGCAGCAGAATTTTTTTCTGTTGCGCTTCAAAATTCTGAGTCGGCGATGTCTGCTCAACGTGAGCATATTTTGTATAATCGAGGCAATGCCTATGCAAAGCTTAAAAAGTATCAGCAGGCGTTAGAGGATTTTGAGTCGGTTGTACGAGAAAATCCTGAAAATAAAATTGCGCAGCAAAAAATTGCAGACATGAGAAGATTATTAGAAGAAGAAAAATCTCAAAAACCAGAATCCGAACAAGATAAACAAGAAGAAAAAAAAGATAAAGAAAAAAGCCAAGAGAAGCGGTCCGAGCAAAAAGAGCAGAAAGAGCAAGAAGAAAAATCCGATGACCAGCAAGAGAGCCCAGAACAAAACACAGAGAATAAAAAAACTCAGGAACATAATATACCTCAAGATAAGTGTAATGATAAAGACGAAAACGGTCCAGAGCAGCCCGGCTCAGAGCAATCTGTTCCAGAACAGTCTGCGTTAGAAAAAAAATTATGCGCATTGTTAGATGAGCAAGAAAAAGAGTCTCAGCAGCGCTATATGAAAGCTCAAGTGGTTCAGGGTAAGCAGAACGGAGTACCACATGAACATAATTGGTAATTTTTTTAAAATAATGTGTGTTCTGATGTGTGTGAGTATGCATGCACAGGTGACTGTTTCACTAGTAGATATGCACGAGCAGGTTGTTGATAAAATTGCTGTGCAGAGGCCGTGCAAAATTATTGTTCAGATAGAAAATTGCGGTGCAATCAGAGATGTTGTTTTTACGTGTCCCGATAGGTGTCGGCAGTTGAGCAATCAACGTCTACTGTTATGAAGCATATTAATGGGGTATCTGCTCGCATTGAACGATATGAATATAAAATTTTGCCGGAGATGATTGGCCAATTAGTTATACCACCTATACGTGTTATTACCGATAGAGGGACATACGATTCTCAAATTATTAAGGCAGAGGTTGTGCAAGCGCAACAGGTTGCTGGCGTTCCACAATCTAACGCTTTAATAGCATGTACGCTGACTGTTGATCAGCGCAACGTAGTTGTTGGAGAGCATGTAACGTATACTATTCAAGCACAGTATCAACCGAATGTTATCACCATTCATTCGCTGATGTCACCGACAATTGATAATGTTCAGATGATTGATATTGTTGGGCCTACGCCGGTATCGTCGCACAATCAATCAATGCAGATTATTGAATGGAAGGGAAGTTTTTACGCAAAAAAAACAGGACCACTTACGCTTACCCCGGCGTGCATATATTATTTTGAACGGGATAATTCTATTTTTTCCAGAATGGGTATTTTTGGTGGATTTGCGCCACGTGCAGAATGTTACTCGCAGCCATTAGATATTGTTGTTGATCAGTTGCCACGTAATTGTAGTGCCATAGGGCGTTTTAGTGAATATGTAGTACGAGCTGATAGAACGTCAGTTCCGTGCAGGCAGGCTGTGCGTTTGTCGTCTTATATAACGGGCTCGGGTACTTTTGATGAGTGTGAGCCTGCTGTAATAAATATTTCTGGTAACTGTAAAATATATCACGCGCCTGTATTGAAAAAAAATTCTGACACTACTATACATTATAGTGATTCGGTTGTTCAGCCGCTAGAGGATGGGTTCATGAATATACCTATGCAAGATTTTGTCTATTTTGACACGGCTCTGAGGACCTGTGTAACGTTACATGCTGATCCATCTGTTATACACGTTAGTCATGTAGAAATAGAGCCGCAGCTACCATGTATTGATAGCACAGATACTGGTGTTCAAGTGATACAAGAAGTGTATACGCCATATTATAGATTTTGTGATAGGTGGTATGTTCCGTGGCAGATTATGTTGTGCATACTGTTCTTATGTGCTCTTTTTGTAATAATAAATAAATATTGTTATCGTTTTATAATTTTTTGCATGTTTAAATTTTTTACATATAGATTGTTGTATGCAGCGCGTAAGCGATTAGCGCGCAAACAGTCGACTGTTTATGATATTTTTAAAGAATTATTTGTTTTTTTATTGCAAAAATATTCAGACGATATATCAGAGCAAGATATCGAGTGTTTTTTAGTACGCAATGGTCTTCCTGATGCTGATGTCGCTGAATGGCGAATTTTTTGGAACCATGCTTTGGAGGATAATTTTTCTGACAAAGATGGTTGTTTTGAAAAAGATTCATTATATACTAGAGCACGTTATTGGATTTTGTTGTTTCAGAAAAAAATTGTATGAAGAGAATGATTGCAGGTATGTTGTTGAGTGGTTGTGCATATAGTCAAGCAGTGCATGACGTTGAGCGAATTGAACAGTTGCGGGCTGCTCAAAAGTATGTTTCTTATCATGAATATAAAAAAATTAATGATGAAATTTATGCAATAAAAAAAGCGCATAATGCTACGCATTATTTTTCACCAACGCGTGATTATGTTGCCATTATGGCAGTTGTACCGCGTGTTTTGTGGCATATTGTATTTATTGGTTTAGCTTTTTTGCTGTGTTTTTTTTGGCAACGCATATCGTTTTTTGCGCGCGCAACATTGCTGGCGCTTTTTATTTTGCTTGGATTTTATATCGTATGGGATTATTATGATCTGCATTATTTGAGATACGTATGCGCTCCTGATCAGATGGTCGTTCGATATGGTCCAGACGAATGTTATCCTATTCGCGGCGCTATCTCCCCGTTTGATGAAATGTGCATGTATGAAAAAAAAGGTGATTGGTTGTTAGTTAAAACACCAACAATGTATGGATGGATTTTACCAATGGAACAACGTGAAGCTACGTAATACATTCTTGTTGCAGGGAGCAGGCATTATATGGTTTATTATTTTAATTGTTCTTACAGCGCTTTTGGTTTTTGAATATAAATCTTTCAAGAATGAATTGATGGATCTTGTTCAATTGAGAGAGGATTATCAGGGATTGTCGATTATGCTCAGGCGGATGATTGTTGATAATGAACGTTCAAAAACTGAAACAGCGAATGATTCTGAAATTCGAGAAAAAAAAAAAATAAATGAAGATGCTGCATTTATGGTTGTAAATAGAGATCAAGAATATTTACGAAAAGCTGCTATAAGTTTCGCCCGTGCATATAATCTTGATTGTGTTGTGGGTAAAATGTATGAAGTAAATGCTCCTAAAAAGGTTTCCATAATCAAGAAAAAAAGACGATCGTATCGGTCGCCAAGGCGCATTTTTCCGCATCTTGTTCGTAGGGAGGTTATTTTTGAGTGGCCTATAGAACGTAACCAATTTTGGCTAAGTTCTCCGTACGGTCCTCGCAAAAAAGGGTTCCATTATGGGATTGATCTTGCAGCGGTTCATGGTACTATAGTACATGCCGCGGGCGCAGGCATTGTTGTGGAGGCCGGTTATGTATCAGGTTACGGAAATACCATTGTTATTGAGCATAATACAAAATTTGCAACGCGCTATGCGCATTTAGCAAAAATATTTGTGCATGTTGGGCAACGAGTTAAGCAATGTGCCGTTATTGGTAAAGTTGGTGATACGGGACATATTTTAAAGCAAGGTAAGGACGGATCTCATTTGCATTTTGAAGTTAAAATGTATGGTAAAAAAGTGAATCCTCTCTATTTTCTTGCATAACAATGAAAGGTTGTATGATTAAAAAAGTAATAACGTGGTATAAACGTCCTCATAAATCGACAATAGAGCAATATATTGAGGCATTTATTATTATTGTGCCACTTGCTTTTTTTATACGAACATTTTTTTATGGTTTATATAAGGTTCCTACGGGATCGATGGAAACGACCATGCTTGTTGGTGAATATTTTTTGGCAGATAAGTTTACGGTATGGTTTACGCCTATTAAACGTGGCGATATTATAGCGTTTAATGATCCAAATTATTCTTATTCTGATAATAAAATTATTAATATTTGGCAGCGTTATGTGTGGGGGCCGTCTAATTGGACAAAGCGAGTGATTGGTCTTCCTGGAGAACGAGTTAAGGGCGTTATCGAAGACGGGCATCCCGTTATTTATATTAACGATATTAAATTGGATGAACCGTATATAAATAAATATCCTATTATTGCTTTATGGGCTGTTAAGCCCATGCTAGATAATCTAGAAAATGCTCGTTTTGATACCTATAAATCATATGATCCTGCTCTGCCATTTGATCAGCAAAATTTTTATAGAATTGATAAAGATATGATTATTGATATTCCCGGATTTGAAAATGTATTATCTCCTGGAACCCCAAAGAGTGATGGAGGTGATGTTTTTGAAGTTACGTTGGGTGATCATGAATATTGGGCTATGGGCGATAATAGGTTAGGCAGCTTTGATTCACGCGGTTGGGGCGCCTTAGATGGATCACAGATTCATGGAAAAATAATTTTTAGATTATTTTCACTTGATAGTTATCAATCATGGTGGATCGTTGATTTATTGCAGCATCCCCTTGATTTTTTTAAGAGAATTAGGTTTAGTCGTTGTTTGCAACGTGTTTAAATAAGGATAACAATATGATGTTTAATAAAAAAATAGGATTTTTTTCAGCAATTATATTGCTTGCTGGTTGTGGTAAAGAATCAACACACAATCAAGTTGAAAAACATGAAGCTAGTCTGTATGTGGTAAATGTTCTTGATCAAGCACAATATAATGATGCGCATATTAAGGGTTCGATCAATATTCAGTTGCAAGAGCTGGAAGAAAAAGTAAAAGATTGGAATAAAGATGCTACAGTTGTTTTTTATTGTTCCAATTATATGTGTACAGCAAGTGGGCAAGCCGCAAAAATGCTGACAGCGCTTGGTTTTAAGGATACAAGGGCGTTTGAAGGTGGAATGGCTGAGTGGTACCAATTACATAAAGACGATGCGGAGTATGCTCTGGTTGGTAAGGCTCAAGATGGTTATTTGACCATGGTTATTAAAAAACCTGCCACTGAACCCGCTGGAGTGCAAATAATTGATGCAAAAGAGTTGAAAAAACTTATGAAAAAAGCTAATCTATTATGACCAGTTAAAAATGGATAGTAGGGCGGCATAGCCAAGAGGTAAGGCATGGGTCTGCAAAACCTTGATCCCCGGTTCGATTCCGGGTGCCGCCTCCAAAAAAAAAGAAGTAGTAAATTATTCGTGCCGAGGTGGCGAAATGGTAGACGCAAAGGACTTAAAATCCTTCGGGGAGACCCGTGCCGGTTCGAGTCCGGCTCTCGGCACCACCCTTAAAATAACGAAAAGCTTGACAAAATTTGGCGGTTGAATAACGTTCAGTATAATGCTAGTTTTGTTGTGTTTGAATTATAAAAAATTAGAAACAAAAAGATTAAAGGGCGTTTTTATGAATAAGGCAAAATTAATAGAACATATGTCTAAGATGTCCAAATTGCCTAAAGCTTCTTGTAAAAAGGCTTTAGAAGCTTTCATCAAGTCAATTGGACAAACGCTAAAAGGTGGAAAATCTGTAGTATTAACCGGCTTTGGCACGTTTGCTGTTATGAAAAGAAAAAGCCGTACAGGTGTGAATCCAGCGACTGGTAAAAAAATGCAAATTCCTGCTAAAAAAGTTGCTAAATTTAAGCCAGGAAAAGCTTTGAGAGAAATAGTTGCGATTTAAATGAACTATGTATCTTAATAAATAGTAGGGCGCTTACATATTGTAAGCGCCCTTTTTTGTTAGAGTATTATAAAAAAGGATGTTCTCATGAAGGGTCAACTTACGTGGATGGATTCAATTAAAGCGCTGTTGCATAATTATCCATCATGGATTATTTCTTGTTGTTTATGGACGCTCGGTGGCGTTGTTGTTGGTTTTTTAATTAAAAATTTTGGGAAAATTATTTTTTATTCGCTTATTTTATTTTTTATACTGTTGCTGCTTTTTTATTATCTTAAAATTGTTACCGTTAATATATCTGTTGTAAAAGGCTTTTTAGGCTTGTCTTCAATATCCAGTGTTGATGCGGCCGCCCGTTTTTATGTAAGCGTGCTGCGTAATAATATTATTTCTTGTGTGGGCTTTGTTATTGGATTTATTATTGGATGGAGGTTTAGTTAATAAAGGAGTTGTCATGGATGAAGCACCGGCTATACGTCTTGTGTATGAGCTGATTAATAATGCGTTACATATTCAAGCATCTGATATCCATTGCGAGCCGTTACGAGAACATCTTCGGATTCGTTATAGAGTTGATGGGGTTTTGTTTGATCAGTCGCCTATCGAAACAAGTATTGCATCTCAAGTTCTTTCTCGTATAAAAGTTCTTGCTCATATTGATGTTGCTGAAAGAAGAATTCCTCAAGATGGTAAATTTTCAATTATTGTTGCTGCAGGAACGGTAGATTTTCGAGTTGCTACGTTTCCTTCATTGTATGGCGAAAAAATTGTTGTTCGAATTCTTGATAGATGCGCAACCATATTTAATATACAAAATATTGGTTTAAATCATGACATGCGTGCGTCGGTTTCATCGATTATGCACAAACCGCGCGGATTTTTTTTGGTAACAGGTCCTACGGGATCTGGAAAAACAACAACATTGTATGCAGCATTATCGCTGATTAATAATCACAAGAAAAATATTGTAACGCTTGAGGATCCTGTTGAATACACTATTGATGGTATTACCCAGGGTCTTATTAATCAGGATATAGGTTTTACTTTTGAGCGCGGGATACGCGCTTTGTTGAGACAGGATCCTGATGTTATTATGGTGGGAGAAATTAGAGATGCTCAGACAGCGCGGGTTGCTATACAGGCGGCACTGACAGGTCATTTAGTGATTAGTACGCTCCATACCAATGATGCGCCTGGCGCACTTATGCGATTGCTGGATATGAATATTGAGCCATTTTTGATTAATGCCGCATTGACGGGTGTGCTTGCTCAACGATTAGCTCGTAGATTATGTGCTTCTTGCAGGTATGAAGTCCCTCTTGATTCTAATATGCAAGCAGTTATTGAGCGGTATGGATTATTAATTAATCACGCTTTTATGGCTTCTGGATGTGAAGAATGTTATGGCCTTGGTGAGCGCGGTCGCATAGGTTTATTTGAGTGTCTTGCTATTTCTGAGCGAATTAGGACATTGCTGCACGATAAACCGGACTTTGATACCATTTCTGGTCAAGCATGGCACAATGGGTGGCGACCATTATTGTATGATGCTGCCTGTAAGGTTGATGAGGGTATTATTTCATTTAATGAAATTTTGAATCTTGTAGCATAATTTTTTTTATAAAACTACTATAAAAAATCGTTTTTTCGGCGTAAGAATGGATCCTAATATTTTTGTTGGATCTGTTGGGCGCTCTGGCATCGGCTTCACCTTCCAGGTTTTTGTTAGCCCCGTTGTTTTATTGGTGCAGGTTACAGCGTCAGCGGGGCCTTGTTGGGTAAGGAGTCCATTAGGGGTATAGGTACATGTTTCATTTTTTGTAAGATTGAAAACATCATTTTTTTCTATAATCATAGGGATGGGCACAATATTAACCAGGCTATTTTTTTCTATGCCCCATAGAGATACTTGATAGCAGCTTATTATTATAAAAAGCTTGAATAGCTTATCCATGTTTTTACCCCTTCCACTATTATTATAATTACATAATAGCAATTTTTAACAGGGGGTAGCAAGTGTTCTTTGTTTTCTCTATGAAATTATTTCCCAATGGTCATGCATGAGCTTTATTTCATTTGTGTAAGAAGGAACGTAGAATTCATAGAGCATTTCACGAAACATTGGTTGTTTGCTCACCGGGTGAAGCATGCATGAATATACTCTGAGCATGGCGTTTTCGGGGAGCGTTATGCTATTTTTTTTATATTCTTTGATAATGAGCGGATTATGCTTTTGTTGAGTGCTGCTAATCTCTATATACATGGGCGCAAAAGTGCCATTATGGAGCGACAATTGTTGGCCATATACCATTGCAGGTATGAAGGCTAGGTACGGTAGGGCTTGCTTGAACATATTTACTCCTATAAATTATTATTTTATCTTAATCATATTTAATTATATAGTTAGAATTATAATTGTCAATTCTTTTATATATATGCAGAAATGCGATTCTCATGCTATTATTAAAAAATAGTTGTTATGAGGGGTATATGTTGTTATCTATAAAAAATTTTTCTGTCGCTATTCAAGAGAAACAGGTGGTTAAATCGATCGATCTTGCCTGTTTGCCAGGGTCTGTTCATTTTATCATGGGGCCGAATGGATCCGGTAAAAGTTCATTGGTTTCCGCTCTTATGGGGCATCCCCGGTATGAAATTTTGGGCGGTTCTGTGCATTTAGGACAATTGGATATATTAGGACTTTCTATAGAAAAACGTGCCTTAGCAGGTATTTTTGTCGCTTTTCAGTATCCTTGTGAAATTCCAGGCGTCACTATTTTTACTTTTTTGCATGAAGCTTATCGATCTGTTCGTAAAATTGATATAACAGTTGCTGAATTCAAGCGCGTGATCGAAGAGGCATGTCATCTTGTGGGGCTTGATTCTTCGTTTATGTATCGTTATTTACATGATGGCTTTTCTGGCGGCGAAAAAAAAAGATTAGAGCTTATTCAATTGATTATATTGCAGCCAAAGGTCGCCATTCTTGACGAGCTTGATTCTGGTCTTGACGCGGATGGCTTGATAGCCGTTGGCGCAACATGTGCCATGATGAAAAAAAATCATCCCGATATGATCTTTATTATTATTAGTCACTATCAAAAATTAATTGATCATTTGCGGCCAGATTATATTCATATTATGATGCAGGGGCAATTGGTTGCTCAGGGAGACGTTTCTTTATTAACCACGCTTGAACATCAAGGATATCATGCATTCTTACAAGCTTGATAAGGGGCTCAATAGAGCAGTGGTGAAAAATATCTCCGATACGCATCATGAGCCTGGTTGGATGACCGATTTTCGATTATCAGCGCTGGAAATTTTTGAATCAAAGCCTATGCCAACATGGGGCGTTGATTTAAGTAAGCTTGATCCGTACGATATTTATTATTATGTAAAGCCGTCCGAGAAACAATATTCTCAGTGGACTGACGTTCCTGATGCTATAAAAACAACGTTTGAAAAATTGGGCATTCCTCAAGCAGAACAAACATTATTAGCTGGCGTTGGCGCTCAATTTGAGTCTGAAGTTGTGTATAAAAATTTAAAAAAAGAATGGGTCGATAAGGGCGTTATTTTTTGTGATATGTCGACAGCCCTTCGTGATCACGAAGCGTATGTAAAAAAATATTTTTCTACTATTATTCCCGCGCATGATAATAAATTTGCCGCGCTTAATTCTGCTGTGTGGTCAGGTGGTAGTTTTGTATATGTTCCCGAAGGTGTAGAAATTACATTGCCATTGCAAGCGTATTTCAGAATTAATCAATCGCAAATGGGACAATTTGAAAGAACACTTATTATTGCAGAATCGGGTTCTTCGGTTCATTATGTTGAGGGATGCAGCGCACCGATATATTCAAAAAATTCACTGCATAGTGCTGTGGTAGAGATTGTTGCCCATGCCCGTTCTCGAGTGCGGTATACTACTATCCAAAATTGGTCGACCGATGTGTATAATCTTGTCACAAAACGAGCAGTTGCATATCAAGACGCTCATGTTTCTTGGATTGACGGAAATTTTGGTAGCGCAAAGACTATGAAATATCCTGCTATTATTTTAAAAGAGCCAGGTGCTTGCGGTGAAGTTATTTCATTAGCGGTTGCCGGTGCAGGGCAACATCAGGATTCTGGTGCAAAAGTTATCCATTGTGCTCCTCATACGCAATCCACGGTGATTGCAAAATCTATTAGCAAAGAAGGTGGGCGATCCAGTTATCGTGGGTTGGTCAAGATTCCTGATGGCGTGACGCATGCTCGTTCCCGCGTTCAATGTGATGCACTTATTTTGGATGATAATTCCCGATCAGACGCATACCCAACAGTGCAGGTTGCGGAGTCACACTACAATGACATAGGGCACGAAGCTTCAGTCAGCAAAATACAAGATGATCAGCTTTTTTATTTGATGAGTCGTGGTATTTCTCGCCAAGCCGCTCTTGCAATGATTATTAATGGCTTTATTGAGCCCTTGGTTAGTCTATTGCCCATGGAATATGCAGTAGAAATAAATCGTCTCATTACGCATGAGATGGAAGGATCGATCGGTTAATCATGGTTGAATGTTGGAAGTTTTTAGGCCTCTCTGACCTTGTGAAAGACCAAGTACTTTTTGATCAAGATAGTGCATCTGTTATATATGATACGTCAGGGACGTATACTCTGCCCGCAGAAAATATTCTTTCGGTAACTATAGCATCTTCTGTGCATGTTACGTTATGTGATATGGATGCTTATACTAGTCGTAAAAAAATAACTATACGCATTAAAAATGGCGGCTCGCTGACCTATTGCTCTCAAGTAACGTTGGCCTCAGGAGATGCTGCGCTTTCGCTTTCTTTCATAACCGTTTTTTTAGAAGATAATGCCGTCTATAACGGATATGTTTTTTGTTCAGGATCCGGTGGTGTTATGTTGCAGTCGTTTGATTGTCATGTGGAAGGTCTTCGTGCGCAGGGTACCATGACCGTATTGCATTGGCTGACCGAACATGCTCGATTAGCGTTTACAAGTCGGCAAATGCATAATGTCTCGCATGGAACAAGTGCTATAACGGTAAAATCTGTCGTTGAGGATAGTGCTCGTATGTATTACGCCGGTCAAATTCATGTTGCGCAACAGGCTGAGCACACGGTGGCCTCGCAAGAATCTAAAGCATTGGTATTTAATGATGCACGTGCTCATGCTATGCCATCGTTAGAAATTTTAACCAATGAAGTGCAGTGTCGGCATGGAAGTGCAATTGGGTATGTTAATCAGGACCAGTTATTATATATGCAGTCTCGTGGTATTTCAGCTCATATGGCTGAGCAGCTCATTAAGCGTGGCTTTTTAGAAGCGCCGCTTAAGGCATGCTCTTTAGAGTATGTAAAAAGTTTATTTTTTGACAATTTTTACAAAAAATAATATATTAGTTGTAAATATTTTTCTATTATTTGGAATATGCTGTGAGTATTAAATATTTCCCCTTTTTTTCACATAATGCTATTAGATACTTGGATAATGCGGCTACGACGCATAAGCCGCAATCGGTGATCGATGCCGTCAGTCATTTTTATTCGCATGAAAATGCTTCTGTACATAGAGGTATTTACACGCTGGCGGAGCATGCAACCGCTCATTTTGAACGTGTTCGCACACAGGTTGCTCATTTTATAGGAGCCAAGGCACATGAAATTGTTGTGACAAAAGGGGCGACAGAGAGCATTAATATGATTGCCCAGTCATGGGCGGCACATAATCTTGTCGAAGGTGATGAAATTGTTATAACAGAGCTCGAGCATCATGCAAATTACTTACCATGGCAACGCCTTGCTCAAACACATAATCTTATTCTTACGATAGTGCCAGCGATGGCGCGGGGAATGAGTATCGACGCGCTTAAGCGTGCTATCACACAAAAAACAAAGCTCGTTGCCGTTACGCACTGCTCGCACGTATTAGGTTGTTATCTTGATATTGCAGATATTGTGAGCGCAGCACATGCTGTTGGCGCACGTGTATTGGTTGATGCGGCGCAATCTGTTGGGCACAAAAAAATTGATGTGCAACAATTGGGCTGTGATTTTTTAGTTTTTTCTGGGCATAAAATGCTTGCGCCTACGGGCGTTGGCATTGCGTATATTACAGAAGCGGTGCATTCTCAGTTATTTCCCTATCAGCTTGGTGGTGGTATGGTAGGGGCCGTTGAAAAAGATACTACAACGTATCGTCCAATGCCGTATATGTTAGAAGCCGGCACGCCGCCGATTGCTTCTGTTATGGGCCTCGGTGCTGCAATAGAATTTATTAATAATAATGTTGATTTTGATAATTTGCATAAGCATGAAGCATTATTATGTGCGCGCTTAATAGACGGGCTTGCCACTATTTCTGGCGTTACTATTTTTGGTGACCAGGATCAGCTTAAGCAATCAGGTCATATCGTGAGCTTTACGGTACAGGATATACATGCGCATGATGTCGCTGCGTATCTTGATCGCTTTTCAATCGCCGTCCGCGCCGGCAACCACTGCGCCCAGCCTTTACACAACGCATTGGGCATCAACGGTTCTGTTCGTGTTAGTTTTTATATGTACAATACTATAGAAGACGTCGACGCATTACTCGCCGCATTACAAAAATTGTGCGCTTAATAAATATGCTGCACCAATTCTGATGCAGCATAGTATGTAAAATCGTGTGCGTGTGATTTTATTATTAGCTTTGCGCGCTTTCAAGTAACTCTTTACATATATTTTTTTCAGCAACATGCATCAGTATTTTGTCGGCAGTCGCTTTATCGACTGTTCCACTGAGCGCTTGTGCTATTTCTTGATTGTTGCGTGCAATAGATTTTTTTAGATACCTGATAAGTTTTGTCTTAAAATCTACCGGTTCAATTTTTGATGCGACTTTTTCTTTTATAGTTCTTATTTCTTTATAATTATTTTTTGTAGCAATATGTTTTAGAATCTGTTCCGCTGCGGCTTTATCGACTACACCGTTCAACAACTGTGATATTTCTTGATTAAGATGCGTAATCTCTGCATCTACAAGCTCAAGCCCGATGTTACTGCATTTTTCATTCGCGCAGCTATTGGCACCCGCCAAAATCGCCAGCGTTAAAACCGAGAGTTTTAATGAAAAAATGTTTTTTTTATGTGTGTACATAGTATGCGTCTTTCGTAATATTGAATTAACTAATTGCCTTTAAATGTTTTTACGTTCTTCTAGATACGCATCTTTTTGAGCAATGCAACGTCTAATTTTCTCTGTATTTACTTTATCTATTGTTTTGCTTAATTCTGATATTTCGTCATTAAGATGTTCAATTTTCTTATTAATTTTGTTAATGCCTTTAAGCCGTTCAAGGATGTCAAATCGTTTAGATTTTTCCTGAAAATCTTTTTCAGATAAAGAATTTTTAAAATTTGGCATTTCGGGTTCCAGCTTCGGCTCATTAGATTCTGATAAAAATGGTTTTAACATGATACTCATGAATGATCCATGAATATCATGATCTTCTTGAAATTGACTTTTTTTAATCATATATTCAATTTCTGATTGAAGTTCTGCTTTTTCAATTACTCTTTCTGCTACTTGTTGATGCGCTGCAGTATCGGTTTTTTTAATGCTTACAATTTTATCATTAAATACGCCGTGCTTAATGGTAGGGTCAAATATTATAGAAGGCTTGTGAGTTGCTTTAATATGCGCATCAATAGCTGATTTGGTTATAATTACTTCGGCTCCATCTTCAAAGCGCGTAAATTGAGGAACGTCAAAGATTTTCCCGGGTTCTTGAACTGACAAGCTCACTTGAGAGCTCTGAATATTTCCATCAGCATCTTTTACATCGTTGATCTCGGCTTTAAAAAGACCGCTTGTTACATAGTTCATATAGTGAGTATCGCTTTGTAAACCTCTAACAATGTCCGGAAGACATCTTACTGCACTAATTATTCCAGAGTGAGTTGGTCCAACCAAACCTTTTAAAAAGGAATTATCTTTTATATCAACTACAGCTATGATCATTTTACTTTTAGGGCTCAAGCCGTGCTTCTTGATAAGATTTCTCATGAATGGCGCTTGTAGCGCCCCAACTGCTAAATGTGCAGTACTCGCTACTGTTAATGATGCAGCCGCCTTTTGAAGAGCTTCATTATCTGACCATACAGATGAAGCAACAAAAGTACTGAGTCCAGCTGCCGCAGTAGTAGCATTTAATGCCATAAAATCACAATAACCTTCTGGAAGTGAACCAATTTTATCAACAATATCATGGGATGATCTTAAAGCTATTACTTGTTCAGCATGTGACGCATAACGTTCTTCAGGTCTTTGCGGACCGGCAATGCAAATCTCTAATTTTACTGGAATACCTGTTTCTGCATTTTTTTCTTGACCATAAAGACGGAAGACATTGCATGCATGACTATGGCCAAACGTAACAACTTCTTTTACACCTTTGTAGGCTGCTTCAATATATTTATGAAGGAATGCTGCGCCATCCATACGACCTTTATCAGTCCTAAATCCTGACCACTTAAAAGATAGAAGTTCTAGTGGTCGCTGAGCAGCAGTTGAGTACCATGCGGCAAACTTTTTAACATGACGAAATTCTGGGCTCTTTGAACTATAAAATGCTGGTGTTTTGCGTCCCCATGTTCCATGACCAATAATAAATACAGTAAGTTGTTTATCATCTACAGTAGGTTCTACAGTAGGTTGTGTATTATTTAAAGCTGATTTTGGTGTGTATCGATATCTTTTTCTTATCCCGTATTCGTTCTTTGTCTTTATGTCAGAAAGGAATGGTAGCGAAAGTGACAGTGGGGCATTTTCATCAATAGGAACTCGTGGGACAGTTAATCCAAAACTTTGTGGTGTTTTCGGTTGTAGCTTTTTCCACAATGTTGGCGTTACAATATCATCAGGAACTAACTTTTCAATTTCGATGTTTTTTGAAGCTTGCAAATCTTCATTTGTTTTAATTGGTTCAGTGTGTCGTTCGTTCTGATTAAATAAATAACTATCTAAATCCATAGATTTTATATAATTAATACTATTTAATAATACTAAAAATATAGATAAATAAACTAAATAATTTTTTTCACTTTTAATAAGCATATTTTTATACCATTGTTATTTTGTACGTACTTGTACTTTCTTTTTGTTCTCGTTTATATACGACATTATTGGGCGTGTTTTTTTATCGGGAAACATTCTTGGTATATAAGCATAATCAGTCCCTTGTATCGCAAGCCATATTCCCGCGCTTGAATATCCAAGTCCGCATACAGATGCGCCTGTTAATACAACCGCCCCTATCGCTAAGGGAATTGTTTTTAGATATGAATCTTGTTGATTAAGGCAGGACCAAAGATAATGAGAGGCACGTAAGCCGCATCCGGAAAGAATCCCTACTGGTCCTATCAGATGGACACCAAAATCAATTCTATGTTTAAAGCACTCTGGGTGACAATGTCTAGCTTTATCTTCAACTATATCCCAAGGTATTTTTTCCTTATCTTCTTCAGTGGGATAATAACTTCCAATCACTGATTCAACGACTGTTTTATCATGCGTCTTTATCGCTCTTTTTATAGCCTTTTCAAACGTCTTAATGCTGCTGTCCATACCGTTACTATTTGTAGAAATGGTCAAAATGGCTATGGTTACAACCGAAAGATATGGTAAAAAACTGGATTTTTTATTTGTGTGCATATGTCCCCGATGCGATGTTGAATTTTTTACTATTTTTAATAGTAATGACTTTTATATAAAGAATCAAATTAAATGGGCGCTTTTTGTTGATAAAGTGCCGTATAGAAATGTTTATTGAGAAAGTGTGTGTTGGGTGAGAGTGTGAGTTTTTTGTTTTAAAAAAAACAAGAGAGATTGTGCGAGTGCGGCAATCTCTCTTGAAGTAGTAACTAATTTTTTAACTTTTCTTCCAACTCCCGCGCTGCTTTGGCAAATGTTTCTGCGCGTTCAGTAAATGTTGGATGAGTTTTAAGCATAAAAGCATGGGGGATTTCCTGTTGAGCCTGTTCGCGGCAAAAATCTTTTACTGCATGTAAAATTGCCGGATTTTGTGTACATCGTATAAGGTGTGCATCAGCTTTACGTTCATCTGCTCGTTGATACGCGGTAAAAATTAAACGATCGATTTCATGTTTAATGAGCATCGCTAAAATGAGATTATGGTTTTGCATTTTAGGAATAAAGGATTTGATGAGCATATGCGTGAATAAAAAAGTTGTTCCTGTAATAAGGCCAAGTGCCAATTTTCTATTGTCTCCACATACAACATGTCCTATTTCGTGCCCAATAATGGCTTGTGCTAACAAATGCTGCTGATGCCCAGAGTTTTTTAATGCGGTTTGGAGTTTTGGATAGGCTAATATGTAGTTATTCGTTGTGCTGCAATTAAGATATTGGAAATATTCTTCTTTGCGTAATGGAGAGTCTTTCTTGGTGCCATATATTTTTATATTTTTATTATCCGGTGCATACATTTTTATGAGATTGTTAATGGTAGAAGCATAAGATGGGGATGTATCAAGCAATTTTAAATGCAATTCTTGCTTTTTATCAGCATTTTCAAATTTTTTTTCATTTTTAAAGAAATGTATGCACTTAAAAATGGTGTACGTGTTAAAACCAAGTATATAAAAAGCGCCACTCGTAGTTGTGTGTATGTTATTGATGGCAATAAGTGATATGAGTAGTATTTTTTTCATTATTTGGCCTTAGCGATGATGTTATAGCAAAGAGAATTAGTAACATGCTACAACAATGATCATTAAAAGCAACCAAATATATGGTAAATGATTTTTTTAATTGGCGCTTTTTGTGGATAAAGTGCCGTATAGAAATGTTTATTGAGAAGGGGGTATGTGGGGTGTGTGTTGGGCGAGAGTGTGAGTTTTTTGCTTTAAAAAACAAGAGAGATTGTGCGAGTGTGCGGCAATCTCTCTTGAAGTAGTAACTAATTTTTTAACTTTTCTTCTAACTTCCGCGCTGCTTGAGCAAATGTCTCTGCGCGTTCTTGATCAGTTGGGTGTGTACTTAGTAATTTGTCGAATGTTGAAATATTTTTATGTTTTTCAGCACGCTGGGAAAACCAATGGGCCTGTGCATATAAAATTGATGGATCCTTAGTGTAATTAATGGCATGAGTATCAGCTTCGCGTTCAATTTTTCTGTTATATGTTAAAAAAATTAATCTGTCTGTTAAATTTTTTACTATAAGCGCTGGGATTATTTTTAAAAAATTATACTGTTTCATTTTTGTAATAGGCAGGTTGAGAAATTTGTGCGTTATGTAAAAAGTTGTTCCCGCAATTGCACCAAGTAGTAGTTCTTGTTTCTCGCCATGTTTGTGTATAACATGCCCTATTTCATGACCTATTATGGCTTTTGCGGCTAAATGTAACTCATGGGTTTGATTTTTTAATGCCTTTTTAATTAAGGGATCAACAAATATGCGACCATTAGGACCGGCTTCAGCATTATCTGAATTTTTGAGTTTATCATCTTGGCTGAATGATGATCGTGCTGTTGGACTATATATTCTGATTTCTTTATTGCCTTGAGCATAAGTTTCTAAAAGTTCATCAATAACGGACACATATTTTGAATCTTTATTAAGAAGTTTGAATTGGTCAGGGTTTGTCTCTATTGCCTCTTTAATTTTCGCTATGATTCTCCCCACTGCGTATGTTATAATTGCGTATTCATTAAAACCAAGCACATAGAAAGATTTTTTGGTAACCTTTTTTAATGCAGAATTAATTTGTATAGCACGGAGCGTGTTGACGCCCTGTCCAAAAAGTAACAATATTAATAATATTTTTTTTACCATGATATTTGTCCCTATTTTTTTAACTTTTCTTCCAAATCACGGGCCGCTTTGGCAAATGTTTCTGCGCGTTCGGTAAAACTTGGATGTGAGTTGAATAGTTTGTCTCGCATTGAAAGTGTTTTGTCATATTTGTCCGCACCCTGAGAACACCAATGAGCAAATGCATGTAAAACTGCCGGATCTTTTGCATATTTAATGAGGTGATCATCGGCATCTCGTTCATTTTTTCTCTTATATGCTAAAAAAGCTAATACGTCGGCTTGATTTTTTATTATGAGAGCTGGGATTATTTTTAAAAAATTATATCGTTTCATTTTTATAATGGGCAGATTAACAAGTTTATGCGCTATGCAAAAAGTTGTTCCCGCAATTACACCAATCGCTAATTTTTTTTTGTCAGCATCTTTATGAATAATATGTCCTGTTTCATGGCCAATACAAGCTTTCGCTAATACATGCAATTCATGGTCCGGATTTTTTAATGCTTTTTTAATTAAGGGATAAACAAATATGCGATCATTATTAAAAGCATAAGCTTGCAGTTGATCCTTGAGTTCTTCATCTTGATTGAATTGTGAAGCTGCTGTTGGGCCATATATTTTGATCATTTTGTTATCTTTTGCATAGGTTGCTAAGAGTTCATTTATAACTGGCTCATATTTCGCATCTTTATTAAGAAGTTTTGATGCTGGATCATTATCACCAAGTTTTTCTAAAGTTTTCTCTTGCATTTTGATCTCTGTATATACAAGGATGGCAAATGCATTAAAGCTCAGACCATAGAGAGCATTTTTGATGCATTTTTTTAATAAAGACGCTGCTTGTATGGCATGGAGCGTATTAATGCTGTTTCCAAAAAGTAATAAAGTTAATGCTATTTTTTTTATCATGATTAATTGCCTCTGAGTTCTTCCAATTCTTCGCGCAGCTTTTTGTAGTTCTTGTCTTGTAATTGTATCGCGGTGATGCCGCAGCTTTGCGCGCCGAGAATGTTTTCTTCTTGATCATCAATAAAGATACATTCTTGTGGTTTTATTTTATAGGTAGATAGCAAATACTGATATATATCTTTATGCGGCTTTATTTTATTAATGCGTCCAGAAATAACAATATTTTCTGGCTTAAAATAACTTAATAGTTCTTGCATTTTTTCTGATCGCGTAAAAATTTCAAATGATGTTGGATCCCAATTAGAAAGAATATACAATTCATATAATGGTTCGCCGTTTTCATCTGTTTGTTCCGCGCATTCTTTTACTAATTTGAGCGCTTTGCGTATCGGTTTCATACTGTTTGCCAGTGTTTCTGGATCAAGCATGATGCGTAATGCGTTTATCACCAAACGATATTCGCGTGGGCTGACAAAGTAACCAAGGTCATTAAGTTCTTCTACGTATTCTAATGCTTCTTCATGGATAATTTTTGGTTTAATGAATCCGCATTGCCAGTTTACGAGTGCCAGCGGGAATGGTCGTGCGTCATCTGCACGTACAATGTCACACTCAGGGCATGATTGCATGCCTTCAATGAGCGATAGTATGTCGAAAACGCATGACTTCATGTCGTCAGAATCTTTTCCGTCAAAAATTGAATAACCGCCATAGTCGATTACGCCAATTTCTGATGATAACGCTTGTTTGTTAGGTTTTACCAATGTGTAACCCAAATCAAAAACGAGTGTCGTTGGTTTGCTAAAAAGTGCGAGCGGTGCACTCATTAATAATATATAAAAATAGTTTGTGAGCTTCATAATTTTCTCCATTAAATTTAAAATTGTTTACGGTAATACTTTGAGAATTTGCAGCTGTCTTTTAACAGCTTTATAATCTTTGTTTCTCAGATGTATCCCTTTGATAGAACATGCTCGAGCTGAGTCGACATTTTCTTTTCTATCATCTATAAAAACACAATCATGCGGGTCTATAGCGTATTGCTTAAGCACTGTTTCAAAGAAACTTTTTTCTGGCTTAAGATTGCGATAATTACCAGAAATGATCATATTTTCTGGTGCAAAATAGCTGAATAAATTTTGTAATGCCGGTGTTTTACGCAGGCAGTCAAAGGTGAGCTGGTCCATATTAGAACAGATCATTAATGTATACAGCGGTTTGCCATCAGCATCCTTTTGAGCGCTTAATTCTGATAAAAGTTCCAGCGCTTCATCAACAGGGTAAAATACCTCTGCCAATAACTGAGGATCAAACATGGTGCGAATGGTTTTTAATATAAGTTTTTTTTCTCGGTTGCTGGTAAAGTAGTGTGGAATCAGTTTGCTATAACTGACTGCTTTTTTGTACACATCTTCACCGGTAATAATACCTGCGAGCCAATCACGCATGATGGGTGGCATAGCCCGGCCCTTTGTTGTTCGTGCTTCTATAGTATGCGGTGCAATGCTGCGTGTTTGAAGAAGAAAGAGATAATCGAAGGTTTTTTTCTCTATATGCATGGGATTTTGTAGGTCTATGAACATATGTCCTATAAATTTTTTTATACCGATATTACGCGCCATAGAAAAATTATTAGGCCTTGCTAGGGTATCACCAAAGTCAAACCATAGAACATGTGGCTGAGCTTGTAATAAGGGCGCTATTAGGCAAAAAATAGCTAAAAATAGCCTATTTCTACGTGTTTTTGATAAAATCATACTAACCTCCATAAGGCTTTAATTACTATACCTGTAGATAATTAATTCTAATATATTTATAATATTTGTCAATTTATTGTGATTATTTTCAATCTGAAACTTATTCTATGGCATGAAAAACGATCCCAGGGACGACATTTTAGAATTTTTTGGCATTTTATGCTAGAGTTCGCTTCGATTTGTTTAAAACCTCAATTTACCCCCTAAATAAGCAAAAGAAGATTTTATAATTTCGCTCACCCTGAGTGGCGATCCGATAGGATCGATGTATCGAAGGCGTTAGCGAAATAAAAACAAACCGCATGGTTCGATACGATTTCTGCGAAATCACTCACCATGAGCGAAACCACAGCCTGCTCACCCTGTTCTTTTGGTTGTTTTGCACATTAATGGTCTTTATCTTATACTTTTTATAGTAATATTTTTGTGTGTGTTAGTGAGTTCTTATGAAAAATACGTTATATCATGAAATTTTGATGGATCATTATAAGCATCCGCGCCATTACGGCACGCTGGATAACCCGACTTTTACGGTTGTGCATAGTAATCAGTCGTGCGGAGATAGTATAACGTTTGAAGGTATTATACGTAATAATATTCTTGAAAAGGTCGCTTTTGTGGGTAAAGGATGCGTTATTAGCCAAGCGAGTGCGTCATTGCTGGCGGAATCTGTATGCGGATTGGCAGTCGATTGCGTACAAAAACTTCATGTAGATCATGTTATGACATTATTAGGCAATTCACCATTGGGTCCGGTGCGCATGAAATGTGCTTTGTTAGCGCTTGAAGCGCTGCATAAAGGTGTGAGTCTCCATGCTCAATAGAGATAAACTGTTTAAAGATTTATCTCAGGTTACCAGCTCATTTGTAAAAGACTTCGCGCAGGGGCAGGAGCTGGCGCTGGCGTTGTGGTCGGCCATGCTGGGAGATCCTGACTATAAACAAAAAATTGAACAGATGCGTTCTAGTTATCAAATTCCATCATGGAGTGGGACATTAGACACGGCGATTTCCGTACCGAAAGAATGCGGTGATTATACCATTTTGTCTGTTGATGGATCTCAAATTTATCCTGATCGACATCAAGGATTTGAGTGCTCTTTGATTAACATCGGCACGGTGCTGATTCGTTATGGATCTACGAGTTCTGTATCCCTTGATTCTGTACCATCAGTGTTATTTAAAGATAGTTTATTTGAAAGTGACATGTCTCCGGAAGCTATTAATTGCTATCGTAGCGAAGAAGAGCTTACAGTTGCGCTCGCTGCAAGTGAAAAAGTACGTCACGAAAATCCACTTCTTCTGTTTGATGGATCACTGATTATGTGGCATTTGGAAGGCAAAGAAAAAAAATCAAAGCATTATTTTTTATCACGTTCGCTTGAGTTGATGAATAAGTTATATGATATGAAAATACTGCATGCCGGTTATATTAGCTTGCCGAAGAGTAAAGAGTTAGTAAATATTATTCGTCGAGCAGGTGAAATGGGCATGTATATGTCGCTTAATGCTCATCTATCATCACTTGATACCATAGTTGATACGGGAATCACCCATTTTTTTTTAGCTCCACATGCAAGAACCATTGTTTTCAAAAATCAATCGGCACTTGTTGATGCATATCCACAACACATAAGACCTCATTTTTTTTATCTCAATAATGGCTATGAAATAGTACGTATAGAAATTCCTGCATGGATTGCTGAAGATAATAATTTAGTTGATCGAATTGCCATTTTATCACTTGATCAGGCAATAAAGGGCAACGGGTATCCCGTATGCTTGTCAGAGGCGCATGAACAGGCTGTTGTCAAAAACGCTGATCGTGATTTTTTTTATGATCTCATGTATCGATTATCATATCAATATGGTTATGCATATCCTATGTCACAAAAATCACTTAAAAAGAAGATGAACGATATTTAAATCACGCTTTGTTGTGTGTAATTGTGGGTAATTTATGGGTTGTCAAACTCATGTTTAATTGTCGCGCAAGAAGATCTTTCTCTTTTTCGAGTAGTTGACTGCTGTATATTGCATTATGTATGTCAATTGCCGTTGCAAGAGCGATGTGTTGATTGAGCGTTGAGCCATGAAGCGCAGCACTCATGTCATTGAGCCCTTTTGCGTACGTTATGAGCAGGTCAGTTGTATTATAGATGTTAATTTTTATCGATTGATTGCAATATTGAAATGCTGCCAAGAAATTATAAAATGTATTGGATAAAACTTTTAATGTATCGAGATAGCGGTCCATGTCGAATTTTTCACTAGTTCTGCAATTTTCATACAGTAAATGTACCGATTTTGCATACCAGTTATTAATTTTTTCTGCCAGGGTAGGATCTATTTTTTTAATTTTTTGATTGCTGTTTCGTACTGCTAATAACAAGCCAGCGGTGCTTGCACAAAAACAATTCTCTTCAGCTCCAATTTGCGCGAATTGTAGTGCTTTTGTATCAGATTGGTTTATATGTATTCCATCGGCATAATATGCGTACATTAATAACATGGCAGCTTGTATTCTATATTCAGAATTTAATTGCGCTTCTACATATTTTAAAAAATGAGGCATTTGTTGCGTATTATTTGATTGTTCAAAAAAGCTTTTAAGTGTTCCATTGCAGAAGTCGTGGGTGCATAAACATTGAGCAAGATGTGAAAACGCATTGCTGAAATCATTTCTTTGATACGCCTGTATACTTAAAGACATATTTTCATGTTTAATTTCGGTAAGTTTATCCATAATTATATTGTATAGATCTTGGTAGATATAATATTGATAATTATCGTGTAATGCGTGGGGATTACAATTTTCTTGTAACATAATAATATCAGTTTCGAAATTATATACTTTTAACATATTTTTAACATTAACTTTTTTGATAAAATTTTTTATTTCTTCAGGTGTTCTGTTGATGCAATATTCTAATGCAGTAGAATATTTATCCACTATGAGATGAAATAGCGGCAAGTAAAGAGCATTGTTGACTTGTGTGGGATCGCTGATTATTCCACTCATTGTTGGAATAAGTTTTTTACGTTCTTCATTTGGTAATGTGCCGTAATAGTTGATGAGCCAGTATATATAATCTTGAAGAATGGCTTGATGTTGTTCTGAGGCTTTAATTAAAAAGGCATGAATGTGTGATTTTTTCTCAAATTTTTCGTGTATTTTTTCAAATTCTTTTTTTTGTAACAGTCCAAATGCTTCAAACGCTGGAATTAAATCGGCAAGTTGCTGTATTGTATATAAATTTTGTTCAGCTTTTTCTTGATGCAGTATATTGGTATTGGCTCTTTTACCAAGTTCTGCGGCCATTGTAGCGTATAACTGTGCTTTTTTTATGTGTATTTTTTTATCAGCTTCAAATGTTTTTTCGGTGAGCATGCAGTAGCAGTGCAAAAATGCTTGTGCTGTATACATATGATGAGATTTTTTTGGTAATTTTTCGGCAATATCTTTTAGCTGCTTGATCTGTGTAAGTGTCAGTTGCTTTTGAGGATCTGACGTAGGTATTAACAGATGAAAATAGGTATTGAAAAAAAGATCGTAATTTTTTTCCTGTACGGCATCTTCGAGTAGGTACGCTCCCGTTTTAAGATCAGATGTTTTGTCGAATAATATTTGAATTGCTTTTTTAGCGATTGGAATTAATGCGCGTTCATGCGGCGTCAAACTGAGAGCGGCAATTTTTTTTGCCGCATCTAAGTGCTGTAACGCTTTATTTTTTTGTATTTCGTTTGGTTCTTTGTTGAGCTCTAATAACCCAAGGTAGTAGTGACTAAAGGGGCACTCTACCGTGATAATTTTATGTCCAGTTATTTTTTTTCTGTACCCGCGCGCTCCGGCGTTAAAATATTTTGTTGCATGTTGCATATCGTTGTTATTAAATGCCGTAAATGCTGTTTCGCAGCATTGATCAAGATACCAATCGCCATCACTAGATGTTAGTGTGCCATCATAGTTAACCAGCAGGCGTTTTGCCATGCAAAAATTGTTGGTAAAAAATGTTAATGCGAGAATAAAAATACAATGTTTCATTACATACCTATTTTTTGAATATACAGAAGAGACTCTATATTATAAAAAAAATAGGCGTTTGTTAAGAAAAGTATCTTAGGTAATTTATCCCAAAAATTTTTTAAAAAATCCTGAGATGGTTCCTTGGCGATTATCGGTTTTTGTACCAATATGATCAGAATAGTCTCGTAGGGATTTTTCTGCATCAGCTGATAATTTTTTTGGAATATCACATACGGTGGTAATAACAAGATTGCCTCGGCTTTTGCCGCGAATTTTATTAAAACCCTTACCAGGAATAATTATTTTTTCTCCAACAGGACAACCCTGTGGAATTTTAATAGATTCTTTGCTGCCATCAAGTGACTCTATTTCCATGTGAGCGCCAAAAACTAACTGAGGATACGTTAAGGTTATAGTGCCTTCGAGATCGTCATCAGTGCGTTTAAAATGCTTATGAGGCATAACGCGTATTTTGATAAATAGGTCGCCAGCTTCTCCACCAAATATACCAGCATCGCCTTTTTCGGTTACGCGTAAATCAGCGCCATCATAGATTCCCTTTGGGATGTTGATGGTAAACGTATCATATTGCTGAATTCGGCATTGCCCTTTACAGGTCTTGCATGGCTGGGAAATAGTAAATCCTTGCCCCGAGCACGTTGTACAGGTCTGATTATAGGCAAAAATACCATGTCGATAATGAAGCTGTCCTGTTCCCTGGCAGGTTGAACACGTGTCTGGAGTGACACCGACAGGCACCCCTTTGCCGTGACAGGTAGCGCATTCGACAAAATGGTAATAAGTAATTTCTTTTTTTGCGCCGAGAAATGATTCTTCAAGAGTGATAGCGGTTTCTTGGCCAATATCATGACCACGCTTTGGTGTTGGTCCAGCCTTTTTGCCGCGTCGGCGCTGTTGTCCTGTGCCAAATAAGTCACTAAATATGTCGCCAAAATTTTCAAAAATATCGTCCGCGCTGCCCGACCCACTACCAAACCCGCCCATATTTTGACCGGCATGACCGAATTGATCGTACTGCTGTCTTTTTTGAGCATCTGATAATACTTCGTAAGCTTCTGCAGCTTCCTTGAATTGTTCTTCTGCTTCTTTGTTGCCCGGATTTCTATCAGGATGATATTTTAGTGCCAACTTTCTGTAAGCGGCCTTGATATCGTCCTGTGAAGCTGTTTTGGTAACGCCGAGAATTGTATAAAAATCTCGTTTTGTTTCTTTTTTTGCCATGGTATACAGTGCTAGATTATTAAAAAATAATAAATTTACTATAAAGTATAGCACAAATTATAGATTAATTAAGTGCAATATTATAAAGAGTCTTAAACTTTGTGCAATCTGCTGATGAATTTTTGATGTCTCCGGCGCGTGCGGGTTGGAAAATTGGCTCTTGCGCATACAGGGGATATTCTGTTTTGAGTTCATTATAGAGCTCAATTATATTTTTTGTGGTCCCTGAAGCTATATTGACTACTGTTCCGTCAAGTAATGCTGGTGGCAGCGTTGCAAACCATATGTTGGCATTGCTGACGTCTTCAACGCTAACAAAGTCTCTGGTTTGTAGACCATCGCCATAAATGGTTATTGACCTGTGTGCGTTCATAGACGTTCGCATTGTTTTTATGATACCCGTATACGCACCATTATCACGTTGTCGTGAGCCGAAAACATTAAAATAGCGCAGGCACAGCGTTTTAAGGTTGTACTGTTTGCTGTATAATTGACAAGATAATTCTCCTATTAATTTCGAGGTGCCATAGGGTGATGTGGGTGCACACGGCATGTTTTCTGTACAGGGAATTTCTTGAGTGCCGTATACGGCAGATGATGATGAAAAAATAAAACGATCAACATTGTTTATGCGCGCTGCTTCTAGAAGATTATAGGTGCCGTGAACGTTAATCAGATAACAGAGGTATGGTTTTTCTAGTGATTCGGGAACGGATACTTGTGCTGCGCAATGAAATATGAGCGTTTTATTTTGTGTTGCTTTTTTGCATGCATCAAAATTGGTAATATCGTCTTGAATAAATATGATAGAAGAAAGTACATGAGAGAGGTTGTCTAGATTCCCTGTTGTTAAATTATCTATAACAGTAACGTGGGCATTGAGTTCAACAAGTTTTTCTACGATATGTGAACCGATAAAGCCCGCGCCGCCGGTAACTAATACTTGTCGGTTATTATAAAATTCGGCAAGTTTTTTTTTGTATGGGGGAAAATTACTTGTCATAATTGCCTGCATAGTAACGTAATTGCACAAAATAAAGACACTGCTTATAAAAAGGTTCATGTATTATGATTCGGTATAAAGAGGTTGATTACTGTGTGATTGGTGCAGTATTGTTTTTTGATCTGTTTGTGATGGTGTAAACAGCAATCGATCAGCAATTTTTTTCCCATCCAAAATGGCTTCTTGCATGCTTGAGTATTTCCATTCGGCATACCTTCCACAGGTAAAAAGATCATATGATTCTAATGTCTGTAGCAGGCGAGATATATTACGATCACGCCATGCGTTATATATAACATATGCATGACTAATGGGTATAATTTTTTCTGTTACAATATCAGCAGGGCGAAGATGAAATAATTGCATGATTGCGCGACGAGCTTGTATCGTGAGTTGTGCAATTTTATGTGAGTCTGCATTAATATAAGAAATTTCTCCATATAATGAACTGCAATCTTTTGGAGCCATATACGGTGAAAAATTATGCGAGAATCCTATTCTATAAAAGGGATACTCTGACTCTGGATAATATACCCAGTGTTTATCAGAGAGTTCAGGAATTGATATGCCCATGTTAATATTGATAACTTTGGTGCACAGTAAATGACGTTGTGCTCTGCTGATATGCGATGAGCTTGGTTCTTGTAATTTTTGTATAAAAATATCAAGTGGTATGGTAGAAATTATTTGTTTATAGGGCTCTGTATGACCGTTTGCGCATACAATAATTTTATTTTTTATATCTATTTTTACAATAGTATGATCTGTTTGCACGGGCGTTGTAAGTGTTTGATGTAATGCATGCACCCATGAAAAAATGCCACCCTTAATTGGATATAAAAATTCAGAATTATATCCGATGTTTTTGTTTTTATGTATGGCGAGCGCTCCGTACAACATTTCTTGCAGTGATGTACTGGGGACAAATCTGCCAGTCCACGATGCGGTAAGTTTTTGTACATCATAATCAAAGATTTTTTTTTGATAGGGGAAGAAAAAATGTTTGCCCAGGCCTTCTCCGAAGCTTTTTAACACCCAGGAATAAAATGTTTTTGGATGATAGTTGGTGCGAGGGCGATTAATATATTTTTCTATGCATTCAACAATTACATGATGCGGCAGGCCATGAAGATTAATTTGAAAGGGGTAGGGTGTATATGTGTTGTGTGAATATATAAATGAGCGGCGTTCAATAGTGTTAAAATGCTCAAACCCGACAAGCTCCTGTACAAAATTTTTTACGTACAGATCGTTTATGTGCAGTAGGTGGCCGGTGTAATCGAACGTAAAACCATCTTGTGAAATACTTCTGCACAATCCGCCAACGCTTGATTCTTTTTCAAAGATTTTAAAGTCGTAATATCCTTTTTGTTCCAAGTGGTAGGCTATAGAAAGACCAGTTAGACCGGCTCCTAATATCACAATATCTGCCATTACAGCTCCCTTCTTTTTCTGATGAGAAGGTTATAAAATGAAAACATTAAAAAGTCTAGAAATATGTGTGGAAAAATTGTGGTAATTATATATACTGGTTGCGTTTAAAGACAATTCAATTTAGAGAAAGTTATATATGAAAAAAATAGCATATCTTATTCCGCTTTTTATTTTTTCGAACATCGTTTTAGGTGCCGCTCCGCGACTCAAAGTAGGGCGTCCCAAAAAAATAAAAATTGTGAAAAAGGAGAGAAAAAATGAGTCTACTAATCCCAGCGGCTATACTAAAAGACCGTATAAGCCTTGGGAACTGATTAATCAAGCGAAGCAAGAAAAAAAACATAACATAGTTAAGCCATGCATTATTGCAGGGGTAGCGTGTGTAGCGACAGGCGCATTATGGTATATTAATAGCATGATGCAAGCAGCAGAATCAGAAAAATAATTTTTTATAATATCAATTGTGCGGTGTCGGTAGCGTTTTTTATTGTACAGATGCGCTGCCGACGCCGCCATATCCATTACAAAAATATTCATATTTACCTAATAGCTGCGAATCTAACCCCGCTTGGACAAAGTTGTAGCCGTTCGCATGTCCTCTCTGGGCTACTTGTACCGCGGTCCAGCTCTATTATATGCTCAGACCCATCAGTGCATTTGCAGATTAAATGATGAGTCGCGTGAACTACATTAATAGCCACACCGCTTGCGAGCGCTAATACGATTAAAAGTAATCTTTTCTTCATACTATTTACCTTGTATTGTTTGTCTAAATATAATAATATCACAAATAGAAATTAAATATCAAGAGTGATATTTACACTCTTTGGGCCTGTGGTAATTATATTGATTAGTTGTATGGTGAAGCGTTATATTTTTATTTTAAAGTTTATTTTCCAGAAAGGGAGTATGTGAAAAAAATGTATAAAATAATTACAGCATTCGTTGTTGTTGGTATGAGTATATATCTGATCTATTATTTTCTTTTTGCTCCTGATCTTACCGATAAATTATTTATGGCCATAAAAAACAATAATGTTACAGAAGCAAAATTTTTAATTGATAAGGGTGCTGATATTAATGGTGTAAGAGGGCCGATAGCTGCAAAATCTATACTTACAGAGGCCATTGAATATGGAAGTTCCGAAATCGTTGCCTTATTATTAAGTAAGGGTGTACGTGTTGAAAAAAATCCAGAATGGTCAAAGCTGCCACTTGATCACTCAGCTGATATTGCATTGGGTTTTGATTCAATAACGCGTAAAGATTGGGAAACCATCCGTCAAAATCAAAGAAAAATCATTCCTCTTTTAATGGCAGGTCATGCTCCAACTAAGCATTCAGAAATTACTCTTGCTATATTAACTGGTGATCTTAATCTTGTTAAAAAACTATCTCATGAAAGTAAATTAGCTCTCGAACGTGGTGAAATAAGAATAAATGATCTTATTCGAGCAATTATTTTTTCTGGTAATAAAGAGATAATTAATCATGTGATCAATAATATGTTAGATGATAAAGATGCAGTAAATAAAATTGATTTATTGCAATTAGCTGTAAAAAGCGATAATCCAGAAATAATCGATTATATTCTCAGTTTGCCTAATATCAATATTAATGCTTCTGAATAGGTACGGAGATACAGCATTACATAACGCTGTATCATGTCGTCTAGGACATGGTGATATCAATATAGTAAAAAAACTTCTTGAAATGGGTGCCGATAAAAATATTAAAAATAAACAAGGTAAAAAGCCAATTGATATAGCACAAAGTTTTGGCAACCAAGAAATATATAACTTATTGGCTTAATCCTGATATAATCTATCTTTTTATTCAAAGTGGAGAATGGTAAGACATAAGAGAGATTAAAAATGTCTTAATTGGGAGGCCCTGTGAAGCATATATATATTTTTGATAGAGTATGTTACACGATTTGCATCGGATGTGCTTATTACATCATGCTGGTAACATTAAAATATTTTAATATAACGCTAGGCTTAGATTATTTGGGTCTTTGGATACTTATTGCAGTGACTGCGCTGAGATTATATGTGATTAATAATCAGGAGCATGAAGTATGAAGAGTATAAAGATTACTTTAAAATTCATGAAAAGTTACAAATACATTGTTGAGGCCTTGGCGTAAGACAATTTTTCCATTAACTCTAAAGATAAACACATCGCCCTTAAAATTGCGGGGAAGTTTGGGAAGTTCTGCAGAAGAAAAAAAATCTTTTATGATACGCATAACTTTTTCATCTTGATCCGGCTCTAATATAATAGAGCGCAATGTACCATCGCGGTTAATAAGCAGTTGAATGGTTGTTTTTATCCAGCGGTCGTCATGAGAGTAATAGGTTTTTGAAAAAATTCGAGCTGCTTGTGCGCATGCACGCGTCACTTTTGCATTGTAGAGATGTGTTTGAAATTCTTCAACGTGTGCCTGTGCGGTGTAATACGGCACGGGTTCTGCCTTTGGCGGCTGCTCTTGATGATAATTGGTGAGAAAATTTTTACATTGATTATCAAGTACCTGCGCTAATGCCTGTTGGTGTGTAGACTGTTTTTCAAAAATACTCGAGTTTCCTTGGACTGTTTTTTCGGTTGCTTTTTGTTCTGGTGGCTGCTTGTACCAACGATTATTGGAGCGGGCCGGTCGGCGTTTTTGCGTTATTACTGGTTGCAGCTCTCCTAATGCTTGTTCTTGCGTCGTTTGTATGGGCTGTGTTTGCTGAACTAGAGGCGTTGGCGCTGTTGTTGGTATGGCGAGTGGTAGAGGCGCGCTTGTTTGAGTATTCGTTTTTTGTCGTTTATTAAAAAAAATGGGAGCAGCTTTACGAGCAGCTTTGCTTGTAGGACCAAAGCTTTCTTTGAGCATGTGAATGGGGATGAGTAGTAAAATGGCAATAAGTATTATGTGTAAAATGCATGAAATGCTATAAGAAAAAACATGTACGATTTTTTCAATATGCGTGCTCATCGCCTCGTTACCCTTTTTTTGTAATGGCTTACCTACTCAGATCAGTAGCATAGTTTTTTTACAGGGTAAACGCTAGTAATCGATTAATCTATAATATTATTGACAATTAGAATTATTATCTGATAAAGTGTTATTATGTATAGGTATAAATAATGTAAAACAATAGGAGTATTTTGATGAAAAAAATAATAATTATAGCGACTAGTTTGTTGTTGCTGGCGCCGCAGGTACAGGCGTCATTAGTATCCAGGCCAATTTCTAAGTTTGCTGCTCCAGGGTATTGGCAAGCGTTTGGTCGGGGGGCTTTAAAGACGCCCGCAATGCCAACACAAGCAGTCCCCCAAAGCTCATTTCAACAGACATTTGGTCAGCTGCCATCGAGAGAGTTTTCGCAGGCTTCCGGAATGAAATTTCCAGCTCAAAAGAGCTTTGCAATGAGCCAACAGCAAAACTATCAAGATATTCTTAGTCAGCGACGCAGCATGGAAGAGCGTCCTTGGATGGAATTTGGGGGAGCGGGAGCAGATATAACTACTACCATGGGCCAGCCTCAAACAGTAGAACAAGTTAAAAAAAATCTTTTTGAGGGATTATACCGTAGAAATGCTTTGCAAGTTATAGAAAATACCGCAGCTGCTACGGAATTTATGTTGAACGGTGATATCAGCATTCCAGAAATAGAATTAATAGAAGAAGCTGCTCGTAGACAAATTGATCTAATTGATAGTGGGATTACCATTATGCTTGGAGGGGCAGCCGGAGTAACAGGCGCGTTTGGTGGAGCACTTATGGGGCTTCCGGGCGCTGCAATCGGTGTCTTGGGTTCCATTGGTTTTAACTCTATGTATTTGGCTATACTTAAAGTTTTCTTAGGCAACTTTAAAGCTTCAGCTGACCTGTTACTCAAGGTTACTGCCGCAGCAAAAAAGCAGTTGCAGGAACAGCAAGAACAAGAAGCAAAAAACCCAAAGACGGTCTTGGATTATTATGAAGATCTTGATTAAAAGATGCATTGAAATAACATTTTTAGCCCTATAACGGGGTATGTTAATGAAAAAAATAATAATTATAGCAACCAGCATGTTATTACTGGCGCCGCAGGTACAGGCGTCTTACATGACGCGGGCGACTCGGCTGGCTCCGGCGTATGCTCAAATCCAAAGAGCAGCGATGCGCCCGGGGGTAACGTTGCCCGTTCAACAGAGCGTTGTCCCACAAAGATCTTTTTTCGGTTTTGGCGGCCCATCGCAATGGGAAACAAAATTCCCAACTAAAAAAGAACTTGCTGCGCGTAAAGAGCTAGAAGAGGCGCAAAAGCTTAGCTTGAAAAAGCGAGAGGAACTCAAAGCCCTTGGTTTTCAGCATCGAAATATTCTTGCTGCTAACCGAGCCGCAGAAAGGCTGCCATTTATGGAATCTCCAGGCTTTGGCGATGTAACGACCGAGGAACCATTTGTGATGCCAACGGCTCAAGAAGTGAAAGCCGCGCTCATAAGGGCTTTATGGAAGGACGATGCTTTGAAAATTATGGAATACGCTGAATATGCCATGATCTATATATTGAATGGTGATATGACTTCTAAAGATGCAGCAGATCTAAAAGATGTTGCAGAGCGGAATCTTAAAATTGCACGACAATTTAGAGAGCTCGACGAAGCTGCGGCCATGGGTATGGGCGGTGGACACGGGCTATTCGCTTCGGGAATGCTTTATTCTCACGGTATTACCAGTGGCCTTGGCAGTGTTGCTTTTGGCGCTCTTACCGCAATTGGTTTTTATAATGCGTTTTTGGCGATAAGAAAAGCTGTCTTTAAAAATGATGAAGTGGCAATCTTGGAATTTTTGGAGGTTCTTGCTCGAGCAGAAGAGTTGCTGGCAGAAAAAACGCCAGAAGTAAAGATATTAGTTGAAGAATTGCCTAAAGTAAACACCAAACAAAAATCTGAAGAAGCATTGAAGGCATTTCATGACTCAGTGAAAGAATGGGATGCATCAATAAGAGACTTAGGCGAGGAAGAACGAAAAGCAGCAGAAAAGGCTTTAGATGAAGAATTATTTAAAGTAGCCAAGCGAAACATATCACCAACCCACTGGAAACCATCGAAGGCATTGGACGATCTTGATTAAAAAATAAAACAATAGAAAGTGAGATTGGCTTATGAACTATATCAGAATTGTGGTAACCAGCTTGGTATTACTGGCGCCGCAGGTACAGGCGTCTTATATGCAACGAGCGACTCGGCTGGCTCCAGCGTATGCTCAAATGCAAAGAGCCGCTTTGCGCCCCGGAGTAACATTTCCTGTTCAGCAGAATTTTGTTCCACAAAGATCATTCTTTGGTGGACCATCGCTAGAATCATCTTCATTAGCAACAACTTTTCCTACTCGTGAAGAGCTTCAAAAACGCCGACAGTTAGCAGAAGCGAGAGCTCTTGGTTATCAGCATCGAGATACTCTTGCTCGTCGCCGTAGTTCAATTTATGGAGAAGAGCCACTTGGCGATGTAACGATTGAGGAAGATGAACCATTTGTAATACCAACGGCTCAAGAAGTTATAACTGCGATTAAAGAAGCTATACAAAATAATAACGCTGCGAAAATTATGGAAATTGCTGAATGGCTTATGCTTCGTATATTAGATGGTGAAATCAGCCCTGCTGAAATAGAAAAGCTGGAAGCTCTTGCAAGAAAGAGAATCGAAATCTTAGAAGAGGCGTATAAAGAATTGGCTTTTGAAGCGCTTGACAAATCATCTTCTGGGTTAGGGGGTTTTTGGACTGGTTACTCGATGGGGAAGGGGCATTTTCATATAGAATTGGCGTTTCGAGTACTTTATGGGATTGGTTTTTATGCCGCACGGCGTTTTATAGATAGCCAAAGTATAAAAAATGCACAATTTGCTCTTGAGATGTTACTTAAAGTAACGAACAGGGCGAAAAAGTTGTTGGCAGAGAAAAAAACTAAAAAGATATAAGCCACTTGTTTTTCAAAAAGCTCAAAAAGGGATAAACTGATACAGAATAGTTTATCCCTTTTTAACATCAAAGAGAATTTATGAAAAATATGCGATATGTCTTATTGTTGCCATTAATGCATGTAGTGCTGGTAAATGCAATGGTTTTAGAAGAAAAAAGTACGTTTGAAAAATTTGAATCTGACCAGCAAGCTCGTAATGAATTTAAAACGATGTATACGGCCGATAAAGTATTTAATACTATGTCTGATAGTGAAATCGAAAAAGAAATTTTGTCACAAGAAAATAAAGCCATTGCCATAAAGCTATATCGGTTAGCAACAGAAGTTCAATCAAGAAAATTAAGACCACTTAATGATTTATTGCATATAAGTGATGATGCCATTAATAATATAGAAGATAATGCTGATAAAGAAGAAATAAAAGCGTTTTTTTGTCAAAGAACATTTGGAAAAATGTCTGAAAATACCATTGAATTTGAAATATTCACCCAATATAAAGAAAACAAAAATTTAGCCTTTGGTGTGCATAGTTTGGCCTGCACATGCGGAAGAGATTTAAAAGATTTTGAAGATTTTTACGGAATTATGGCAGCTCGAAAAGCACAATAAGATTGAAAAAATAAAATATAATTTGCCCAGCATAATTTATACACTATGCTGGGCGATTTTTTTAATAAAAAAAGAATCGCGTTCTTTGACGAGGGACCATGAGGGGGCGAGGGTGTGTTGATGCTATTCAAGAGATCGAAGGTATGATAAAATTTTCTTTACTGAATATTTTAGGAAAAAATAATATATTGTGGTGTCAAAATGATACATAAAGATTTGACGCGAGAACATTGGTTTACATTTTCCTTATTTGAACAATTGGCAAATGTGGGTTGTGATATTGAGCGGACTATTTATTGGAAAAAAAATGGAAATCTCGATTACAGTTCAAAGGCTTTCGAACGGGCTTTGGAATTATTAGATTTAACTATTGCCGACCCAAAAAATACGAGGGGCGCCTTGAGAGAACTGGTGCGTACACGCGAGGTACTTATAGATCATTTTGTCTATGATAACGAATATCATACCACTGATGAATTATGGCAAAAATATTTCTTTGATTTTAATTATGCTGCCGCTTTGCAACGGGGAAAATAAAAAAACAATCGCGTTCTTTGACGAGAGACCATGCGGGGGTGAGGGTGTGTTTTTTTGCTGACGCATGGTGTAAAAATTTGAGCGTTTCTGTGTATAAGCTTTGTGATTGCACGAACGGTGCTTTGTTTTTTATAAGCAAAAGAGATAAAAGACGCTTTTGCATAAAAAGATCTTGCGTAAGAAACTGCGTGTAATTTATATGGATCGTGTTATTGTCGACATGACTTATGCTTGTAAATATTTTTTCTGTTAACTGCTGTAAAAACAGTTCTGTTTCTGACAAATTTTTAAGCGTTGTTTGTAAATTTGAAAAAAAACGATTATCTGCTTCTTGTAATGTGGGCATGATGGTATGCCGAATTTTATTACGCAGAAAGCGTTGATCGGTGTTGGTTTCATCAGTAAGATATTCTAGATTTTTTTCTTGTAAAAACATAAGAATATCGTGCTTGCTTGTTTGTAGTAATGGCTTTATGTATAAGCCGTTGCGTGGTTGCATGCCAGATAATCCTGATATGCCGGAGCCACGAATAAGTCTTAAAAAAAATGTTTCATAGTTATCTTGAGCATGGTGCCCGAGCGCTATCGCATCAGCGTTATATTCTTGCGCGAGCGATGCAAAAAAAGTTCTTCTGAGGACGCGTCCTAATTCTTCAGGCGAGCCGTTTGTTTTGTACGTATGGGTAATATCTTGTGCATGAGCGGCAACAAATTCTACGGCATAAGATTTTGCGGTTTTTTTGCACCACGCAGCATCTGCATCTGACGCTGGTCTCCAACCATGATCAAGATGTGCAGCGATAATGCGCAGCCTGTATTCTTCTCGTAGCATGGTGAGAAAATAAAGCAAGAAGAGCGAATCCGGCCCACCCGAAAACCCGACAATAATAGTACTGTCGGGACGAATGAGCTGGTGCGCTTCGCAATAGCTTTTAATATTGTGTAAAATTTTTTCCACTGTGCTTTATACCAAAAATTGGGTGTAAGTCGCAGGATTTTTCGGGTTCGCTATGGTTCGATACACCGCTCTGCGAGCGGCACTCACCACGAGCGAACCTCCCACCGCTCATCTCGAGTGTCCATCGTAGCCCATAGGGCGAAGTCGGACGTATCGAGAGATCGCGAAGACCCGTTAATTTATATATCAAGATTTTTAACAAAATGGCCGTTTTCTTCTATAAATGTTCGTCGACCGGAAACATCATCGCCCATTAATGTATCAAACCAAGCGTCGGCTTCTAGCGCGTCACCAATACTTACTTGTAATAAGAGGCGAGTTTTAGCATCCATCGAAGTTTCCCATAGTTGTTCGGGATTCATTTCACCAAGACCTTTATAACGTTGAATTGACATATAAGGCTTGCTGATTTTTATGATACCAGAAATGAGTTCTAATATTCCCGTACCAGTTACAGAACGTTCTTTATCATGTATTTTTATCGTCCAATTGTTTTCAAGCATCGATAATGGTTTTGTAAGCCCAAGCATGACGTTAAGTTCTGGCGCCGAGAAAAAGTCTGTATCGATATACCAAACCAAATTGAGACGCTTAAAGCAAATATATGTTTTTAATGGATTAAATTTAGTTGAACCGGCTTGCGTTATCGATTGATCCATTACTGTTATAGTATAGGTACTGAACGCTTTTACTAACACTGCAAGTATTGATTCAAGATTTGAAACGTCTAATAGTGGAGCATGAGCTACCGCATTAACCAATGCGTGACATTGTTCATGGGTGAGCTTGAATTTTTGAGATGTGTGCTCAAGTTCTTGTTCATAGCGCGCCACATCATCTAATAAAACATTAAACTCTTCTGGGCTCAGTGTTATATTATCAACACTTATTGTGGTGTTTTCACGCGCCCATGTGGTCAAAAATTCTTTAAGAAATTTGTCATCTTTAAGATATTGCTCTTTTTTGCCAATTTTTGCTTTGTAGAGTGGCGGCTGGGCTATGTATAGATATCCAGCTTCAATAAGTGGTTTCATATATCTAAAGAAAAACGTGAGAAGAAGGGTGCGAATATGTGCGCCGTCAACGTCTGCATCGGTCATAAGAATAATTTTGTGATAACGTGCCTTGTCTATCGAAAAATCTTCAGTCCCAATACCGCAACCAACAGCAGCGATAAGTGCTTTAATTTCATCATTGCCCAAAATTTTATCAAGTCGTGATTTTTCAACGTTCAAAATTTTACCTTTAAGAGGCAAAATTGCTTGCGTGTGTCTATCGCGCCCTTGTTTTGCCGAACCGCCTGCAGAATCACCTTCAACGATAAATAACTCGCCCTCTGTTGGATTTTCTGTTGAGCAATCTGCTAATTTGCCGGGAAGAATAGTAGATTCTAAAACTGTTTTACGGCGTGTTAATTCACGAGCCTTTTTTGCCGCATCACGGGCTTGCATTGCCAGCTCTGCTTTTTGTAAAATTTTTCTGGCAATAAGAGGATTTTCTTCAAAATAATTTTCTAAAAAGCTGAAGGTCCACGACTCTACAATGCCTTTTACGTCACTGTTGCCAAGTTTTGCCTTGGTTTGTCCTTCAAATTGCGGTTCTGCAACTTTCATGTTAATAACGCATACAATGCCTTCTCGAACATCGTCGCTCGAAAAATTTTCAGATCCTTTCAAAAGTCCCATTTCGGTTGCTTTTTTATTGCACGCTTTGGTGAGAGCCCCCTTAAATCCGGCAACGTGAGTTCCACCTTCTATGGTGTTAATGTTATTAACAAATGAAAAGAGCTGTTCGCCAAAGCTGTCATTGTATTGAAATGCAATCTCTAATATGCTGTTTTCATCGCGCTTTTCAAAATAAATAACTTCATTAAAAAGAGGTGTTTTTTTTGCATTAACGTGCTGAATAAATGAGACAATGCCGCCTTCAAAGAAAAACTCATGATTTTTATTGGTATTTGCATCAGATATGCTGATCCGTAGACCCTTATTGAGAAACGCAAGCTCACGCATACGGGCGGATAGCGTTTCAAAATTAAATTCTACCGTGTCTTTAAAAATTTCTGCGTCAGGTTTGAATCTTACCAATGTACCGCGATTGCTTGTTGGTCCTTTTTCAATAAGACGAGTAACGGGAGTTCCTCGTTCATATTTTTGTTCATAAATAATACCATTTTTAAAAATGGTGACGATTAACCATTCTGATAGCGCGTTCACGACTGAAGAGCCTACGCCATGAAGGCCGCCAGAAAATTTATATGATTCTTTGTCAAATTTGCCACCAGCATGAAGTTTAGTAAAAACAACTTCAGCCGCGCTGATGCCTTCTGAGTGAATGTCGATTGGTATACCGCGTCCATTATCTTGAACAGAACAGGATCCATCTTCATGCAACATGACTGTAATTGCTGTACAGTGCCCGGCAAGCGCTTCGTCAACAGAGTTGTCAACGATTTCGTACACTAAATGATGTAGTCCTTGAGCTCCTGTTGATCCGATATACATCGCTGGGCGTTTGCGAACCGCTTCAAGCCCTTCTAAAATTTTAATAGATTGTGCAGAATAATCTTGATTTGATTTTGGTGACTTGTTTGACATAAGAATCTCCTGGTGCCGATTGAAATTTTACCGTGCCATTATCCTTTTTATTAAGTATAAAATATAATAGTGTTTTTTCCAAATAACCCTTTTGCCCCCTGGTCTTCTTTCAAATAGAATAATTGTTTTTTTTAAATATTTATTTATTATTATAATATTGATCTTGTTTTAATAATGGTAATGATTTGAAGAATAATTATGCAACAGTTTGATTATGATGTGATTTTTATGAATCAGGCTCTTGCGTGCGCTCGTGAAGCTTTACAGTTTGGCGAGGTGCCCATAGGAGCTCTGGTCGTTTCCCCGCATGGACATATCGTTGGATCAGGCTATAATTTGGTAGAAAAAAACTGTAGCCAGATTAATCATGCGGAAATGCGAGCAATTGAACAAGCGGGCCAGCAGCAGGGCGATTGGCGGCTAAATGGCCATACTTTGTATGTGACTGTAGAGCCATGTATGATGTGTATCAGCTTGTGTTCATTAAGCCGAATTGAACGAGTTGTTTTTGGTGCTAGGTCTCCGGTTTTTGGATTTAGCCTTGACAAAGAAGGGGTGCTTGCACTATACACTAGACAAATAAAAAATATTACTGAGGGTGTCTTAGCAGAGCCATCAGCAAAACTTTTAAAAGATTTTTTTAAATATTCAAGGGAGAAATAACGTGAGCAATATTTTACATATAAAAAAAGAATTATTGGTGCGTAAAGCGCAAATAGAGCAGGAGCTTGATCGTCTTTCTCGTGAAAAGGTAAGTGATGATCAGGTTCAGGATCCGGGTGACCAAGCGATGACCTCTACCATGGAGGAGATTAATATTTCATTGCAAAATAATGAACGTAATGAATATGATATGATCCTTAAGGCACTTGATATGCTTGAAAAGGGGACATATGGTGTTTGTAGCGATTGCGGCAGTCCTATAGCAGAAAAACGCTTGTTAATGTATCCTAATGCAACCAGGTGCTTAACGTGCCAAGAAGCGCTTGAAGAAAGACGTTAATCTTGTTTGTACGCCAGAAATTTGTATAATTTGTGGAATTAAGTATACTTAATTTTTGTTGCCGATGCGATGCCGATGTAGCTCAGTGGTAGAGCAATTGATTCGTAATCAATAGGTCGGCGGTTCAAGTCCGCTCATCGGCTCCAGTACTTATATATTATTATTTTTTGTGAAGGGTTTTTAAAATTATTATGGAAGCAACAAAAGTATCAAAAACGGCATCTCAGCCTGTTCGTCGTTCTGTAAGTCATGGTGTTGGTCGCCGCAAGGCAGCAATCGCACGTGTTTGGTTGCAGCGAGGCAAGGGCTCAGTTGATGTTAATGGCGTGGATTATGTTGAATATTTCAAGAAAGACATAACGCAAACTTCTGCTGTTATGCTTCCTTTTTTAGCGTATCCAAATGCTGCAGATCATTATAGCGTTAAGGCAAATGTTAAAGGTGGTGGTAGTTCAGGCCAGGCGGATGCAGTCAAGCTTGCTATTGCTCGCGCAATTTTTGATGTTTATGAAGAATCGCGTAGCGCATTAAAGGCACATGGTCTTCTAACGGTGGATTCGCGTGTTAAAGAACGTAAAAAATACGGTCAAAAAGCAGCTCGACGCAAATTCCAGTTTGTTAAGCGTTAAAATATTTGGTTTATATCGATGTGCACAGTTGTTGGCTATGTAGGTAATGAATATAGCAGGGCTTTTATTTTAGAAAGTTTGTCGCGTCTCGAATATCGAGGCTATGATTCTGCGGGCCTTGCTTGTCTTACTTCAGCCGACAATCGTTTAGTCTATCGCAAATCTCAGGGTTCTGTTGCTGACCTTGCAAGGCAATGTGACAATAATCCTATAGATGGCTATATGGGCATTGGGCATACGCGTTGGTCGACCCACGGCATTCCGTCGGAAGTTAATGCTCATCCACATTTTGATTGTCAGAAAAAAATATCATTAGTTCATAATGGCATTATAGAAAATTATCATGTGCTTAAGCAGCAATTGTTGAGTGAGGGGCATGTTTTTCTATCGCAGACTGATTCTGAAGTCGCGGTCCATCTTTTTGAGGTACTTTTTTCTGATACGCAGGATGTTAAGGCGGCGATAATTTCTTTGGTTGATAAATTACAAGGGGCTTATTCGCTTCTTTTTTTACTTGAAGCGTATCCAGATGCTCTTATAGCTGTTCGCAAAAAGTCCCCGTTGTGTATAGGCATAGGTACCCAAGAAATGTTTGTTGCATCCGATGTAACAGCGTTTGCGGGTCGTGCCGAGAAGGTTGTTTTTTTACCGGATGAAAGTTTCGCTTTTGTCGGTAAAAATAGTATTGAACTCTATGATTTTTCTGGGAAAAAATTGCAACCCGTTGCAGAAGATATTGATGCTATGTGGATTTATCAGGGCAAACAGGGCTATGAGCATTTTATGCTTAAAGAAATTTATGAACAGAAAAAAGTTTTACATAGCACGATAGATTTTTTGAGGTCTATTAACGTTCGTATGTGGGATCATGTTGGTTTTACCAATGAATATATTGCTTCTATAGATCATATTACTTTTATAGGGTGTGGTTCTTCGTGGAATGCGGCTGCTATAGCTCGATATGTTTTTGAAAAAGTATGTTTAATTCCCGCATCAGTGATATTGGCTTCAGAGTTTCGTCATCAATCTTTATTTGTTAATCAAAAAAATTTGTATTGTTTTATTTCTCAATCTGGCGAGACGGCGGATACTTTAGAGGCGCTTAGGCTTGTTAATGAATCCAGTCAGATAACAATGGCTGTTACGAATGTTGCTTCAAGTAGCATGGTGAGAGAAGCGCAGGGCTTTTTGCTGACGCAGGCGCAACAAGAAATATCGGTTGCTTCTACTAAAGCATTTTCTGCGCAAATAGGCTTACTGTATTTATTAGCGCATAGAATTGCCGTCACTAAAGGCATATTACCTTTGGATGCGATGAATACGGCTTTTAATGATGTGATGCTTGCTGCTGAAATTTTGGAAGGCAGTATTGAAAAATATGCATCAAAAATTGTACGTGAGCTTGCGCCAAAATATGCTCATTATAAACAGTTTATTTTTATTGGACGTCACAGCAGTTATTCATTCGCTCTTGAAGCTGCACTTAAATTAAAAGAATTGTCATATATATTTGTAGATTGTTATCCTGCGGGAGAATTAAAGCACGGAGCATTGGCCTTGGTTGACGAAACGATTCCTGTTGTTGTTTTTTCTTCTCTTGATGTACCTGTATATCGCAAGCTTATTGCGAATGCACAAGAAGTTAAAGCCCGTAGCGGGCATCTTGTTGTTTTTGCCTTTGAGGGGCAGCAGGAGTTGATTGATCTTGCTGATACTGTTTTTATATTTCCTCATGTACATCCATTATTGGCATCGCTAGCGTATTGTGGGGTTATGCAATTTTTTGTTTATCATATTGCAAAATGTCTCAATAGACCTATTGATAAGCCGCGTAATCTTGCCAAGTCGGTAACTGTTGAATAGATAAATATTGCTTTTGATAGAGAGCTTTACTTAAACTGTGTATTAAATTACATATGTTTTTAAGTAAAGTTTTATGGTTGTATATAAAAAATTTATTATCCCTCTTTTTTTATTGGTAGAAATTATTTTTTTTGGCGTATATTACGTATATGCTCCACATGGATTATCGTATCTTATAAAATTTTCGCAAGAAAATAATGATATGCGGATGACCATGAGAGATATTCAGCATGATATTGAAGTGCTGACAGGGCAAGTTCAAGATAGTACCACATTCGCCTATTATAAAGAAAAAATTGCGCGTGAACAGCTTCAAATGATGTTGCCCAATGAACAGGTATTTTATATAATCTGATAATATTATTTTTTACCGAAAGATATAACATGCTTTTTACAGTGCCAGAATTACGTTATGGTTACGATGCGCTTGAGCCGTACATTGATGCAAAAACAATGGAATTGCATCATAGTAAGCATCATCAGGCTTATGTTGACAATCTTAATGCAGCTTTGAAAAAGCATCCTGATGTTCAATGGTCTTTAGAAGATTTAGTAAAAAATTATGATAATTTACCTGAAGATATTCGTACGATAGTTCGTAATAATGGCGGAGGCCATTTAAATCATTCTTTTTTTTGGTTGCTTTTGCAAAAAACACGAGAACAGCAGCCGCGTGGCGATATTGCACGTGCTCTTGAAAAAAGATTTGGTTCTTTCGAAAATTTTAAAGAACAATTTTCCCAGGCTGCAAAAGCCAGGTTTGGTTCTGGCTGGGCTTGGCTGTCTTTTGATGCAAAGGGTGATCTTGTGATCACATCAACAGCGAATCAAGATAATCCTATAACAGATGGTATGCAGCCGATTCTGGGATTAGATGTTTGGGAGCACGCTTATTACCTAAAATATAACAACAGGCGTCCAGACTATATTCAAGCGTGGTGGAATGTTGTTAATTGGGCATATGTCGAAGAATTATATAAAAAATTGGCTTAAAGCATAGAAAAACCGCAATTTATTATGCGGTTTTTCTATAGTAATCTGTAGAAATTTATTTTTTGTGTTGATTAATCGTGTTGAGCAATTTTTGGGCAACCGCTTTAATTTCTTCATGTCCAAATTGTGTGGCATTTTTTTCCGCGGCAATGAGAGCGCTTTTATGCACAATGTTAAAATCTCCGAATGGATATACAAATTTTGATATATCTTTTTGATCGGCATCAGTTTTAAGGCCCAAGAACCACAGACCGTATTCATCTAGGGAATGGGTATTAAGAAATCGTACCTCTTCATCTCGGCTTGGGCGAACTTCTTCCCAATTGGTTGCGCTATGGTCTACTTCAAGTCCTTTGTTGATGATGGACAGTGCGTGCTCATAACCATTTTTGTTTATTATTATTGCCATGCCTTTTCCTTTTTTTAATTAAATATGGTTTACATACATAGGGAGCCTATACTACTAGTCTTGCAAATGTCAATTGGCTTATTATAATTTCTATATGTATTTTTTATTGACAAGATTCTTATTGGTGTTATTATTAATATATTATATTGATAGTTAATTTTTATATATTTTTAACATATGGTTCAAGAAAAAGTATGAAATTGAGAATAATGCTCCTATCGTTGTTTTTGATCCATTCTGTTGGAGCTCAAGACAGTTCTCAGGATACAGGCTTGGCTGCCAAAAAATTGGGAACTTTTGCTAAAAGCGCTTTTGCATGTAGCACGCTTTCTGTTATTTCTTCTTTTTGGGCCTCTAAAACTCATCAAAATGCGATAAAAAGTACGAAATTGCGGTATATTAGTCGATTGTCATCCATTGGCACTATCGTTTATTCTGTAAAGGCTGCGACTGCTTTTTATTGGTTGCCAGCGCCAAAAGAAGATCTGGGTCGGTTTTTTGCTGCTATTTCATCTTCTAAAAAAATAAATAAGTAAAATTGGTATAGAAAAGTATTAAATATTGTAGTAAACTTAAAAATTATATGGGTTTTTAGCTATAAAATTTTCAAAATATAATAATTACTGATCTAAAGGATAAAAATGTCTCGTATATGCATGATATGTGATAAGCGCCCTCAGGTAGCAAATAATGTCAGCCACGCAAATAATAGAACTAAAAAATGGGTATATCCCAATGTTCATAAAGTGCGTTTCACCATGACCGATTGTCCATCGCGTAAGGTGTATGCTGGTAAAGTTTGTACTAAATGTATGAAGGCGAAAAAAATTACTAAAGTTGTTTAAAATATAAGGTTATAATGGCAAATACTACTTCGGCAAAAAAAAGTGCATTGCAAAATGAAATTCGTAGGCAAAGAAATCTTGCTCGCAAGACAGCAATTAAAACGGCTATGAAAAAGGTTGTTGTTGCTCTAGGAGAAGGCGCTCCTGTGGAAAAAACAGAAGAACTTTTGAGAGATGTTGCCGCTCAGCTTGGTCGTGCAAAGAATAAGCATGTTCTTCATGCTAACAATGCATCCCGCAAATTGAGTCGTTTGGCAAAAAAGGTATCTCACGCGCGTCAACAGCAAACACAAGCGTAAGACTTTATTTTCGATATGATTTTTTATTAAAAGCGAAAGAAAATTTTCTTTCGCTTTTTTCATTCATTTTCTTTATGGGTTAAAAGCGTTACGCCATGATCCATAAAGTAGCAATAATTGATAAGATAGTTCCAGGCAACGGATAACGCAACGCGCGAAGAGCCTGCGTGTTCGATGAGTATTACAAGTGTAAATGGCTCATTATCTTTGTACACGACCTGGGCTACAAACCATGCATGTTCCAAATAATGCTTTCCTTCATCTCTTTTTTCAAGGCTTCCTGTTTGGGCAGTACCTGTTTTTGCCCAAATTTCTATATTTTTGAGATTTTTTAATCTTCTGCCACTGCCTTCTGTTATAACTTGCTTCATGGATTTTTTCAAAAACTGACGTACCTCTGGAGAAATATCTAAATGTTCCTTTTCTTGTGGTTCATTAACTAAAATTCGTGGTTTTACAAGATATCCCTGACATATGCCCGAAATCATACGAGCAATTTGAATAGGTGTTACCAAAAGATAGCTTTGGCCTATTGAGGCTGATAAAGTTTCCCCTGGATACCATCGCTCATGAAAGGTGGCTTTTTTCCAGCTACTTGTTGGAATCAGGCCTGTTTTTTCTGAAAAAAGAATATTGGTTTTTGAACCAAGTCCAAATTTTTTTGCTTGAGCTGCAAGCATATCTATTTTAATATGTCTTGCTATATCAAAGAGCGGTATGTTGCAAGATTGAGCTAACGCGCCTTCTATATTGAGTAATCCATGTCCGTTATGATTTGAGCAGTGATATTTTCTTCCGGCAAATGTAACAAATCCGCGACAGTTCCAAACAATGTCTTCTTGTATAATATTATTTTCTAGAGCAGCGGCAATGGTAACGAGTTTAAATATTGATGCCGGAGGGTATGTGCTGAGCGCTCGATTGAGAAATGAGTTATTGTGTTGAAGTGAAAACCACTCCTGCTCGTTAATGGGGCTGAGAAATGTGTTAGGATCAAAGCCTGGTCGCGACATAACGACTTGTAAAGCGCCTGTTTGTGGATGCATTACCAAAAGCACTCCGGCAAAATCTTGTGGAAAAACAGATTCCGCTATATGCATAAGGTCTATATTGAGTGTGGTTTGAATGGTTTGTCCTGTGAGGGCTTTTTTTACTTCTTCTTCTGATAAATTATGTCCAGCAGAATTGACCATTTTGAGTTTTTGTCCAGATTCACCCTTTAGGCTTTCTTCTAAAAGCATTTCAAGGCCCATTTTTCCGTAAATTTCTTGCCCCAGAATGCTGAGATGGCCTATAACGTGGCTACCATAAGAATTATAGGGATAATATCTTTTGAAGCATGTCGATATAAAGAGGTTACTATGGTGAGGGAAATGCTCAATAATTTTACTCAGTTGGTCAAACTGTAATTCGTGCGCAATAAGTGTTTTTTTAGTTTTTTTTTCAATGAGCGCTATATCTTTTTCTAGGTCTTTTCCAAGAATATTTTCTAGCGTATGGATGATGGCGTATTGTTCTTGAGTTAACTGTTTTTTCCCCGTCCCGTTCCAATATAATGAAATTATCGGTTTATTGGTGGCAAGTAATTTTCCATTAATATCGATAATGTTGCCGCGTGGTGATATTATTTTTTCTACACGAAGGAAATTTTTTTTACCCAAATGAAAAAGCGTTGAGCTCATAATAACTTGTAAGTAAAAAAGACGTGCAATAATAATTATAAAAAAAACGCTCGTTGTTATTTTAAAAATAACCAAGCGGATTTTAAAAATAGTTACTCTTTTGAGCATAGTTTTTTCTTTTCAGACAAAAGTCGAATATATTTTTCAACGCTTACTTTACTTAATCCGAGCTGATCTTGCAGCTCTTGTTCGTTGGCGCCCTTTTCTGCCAAGTGAGTTGCACACGTGTGTCGTAATGTATGAGGAGTGATGGGTGTATCGCTTTTTACAAGTTCTGAAAACATTTCGCAAATGCGTTGAATTGATCGTGTTGTCAGCGGCTCATTGCGATAATTGAGAAAAAGATATTCCTGCGAATGTGTTATGGGGCACCGTTCCTTGAGGTAGTCGACGAGTTTTTTGTGAACTTGATCATTGAATGAAATAACGCGCGACTTATTTTTTTTCCCTTTAATGAGTACTTTTTTTTCATCTAGCGGTAGTATGTCACCGCAGCGGATTTCTATAAGTTCTGAGCACGTTATGCCCGTTGAATAGAAGAATTCTATAATAGCTTGATCGCGATAGGGCCTTTTCGTTGGAATATTTTGTTCCGAGCTGCGCGCTAAAACGTGCTTAATTTCTTGCTCTGATAGATAATCAGGTTTTTTTTCAGCAATATAAGGACGACTTACAAGAATATTTAAGTGAAAGCCGTTGCAGTGTGCAAAGCGTTCGAGCGTATTAAAGCAAGAAATTTTGCGAGCTATAGTGCTTTTGTTATTTTTTTTTGTTGCTAATAATGAGAAATAACGTTCAATAATAGATGAAAAGGCGATCTCTTTTCCAGATCTTTCTTGAAGCATGTTCCAAAATTTTGCGCATTGCTCCAAATCTGCTATATAAGCCCGTGTTGTGTGTATGGAATAATTTTTTGTATCACGTAAATATGCCGTAAATTGGGTAATTATTGCATAAAATTCTTCGAGAGTCATGTATTGATCCTCATTAATTAAGAAATTTTTTTTATCAATTAAAAATATAAGCATGTAAAATAATAGCAATTTTTACTATAAATTCCCATAAGCTTTTTCTTGAACAAGTGCCATTTTACGGGTTTAAGTGGTTTCAATTTGACATTTTTTATAAATATAGTATATTTGATTATTGTATTTATAATAATCAAGAGGTGTTTTTATGAAATTGTATAATATTTTATTATTGCCGATAATGATTGGCGTATATACTGTTCAGGTATATGCCATGGATCATATAATTGCTGCAGATAAGATCGCTGATCGTATGCACGAAGCGTATGATAGTAGAGTTGATTGTAGCGATGCAATAAGAAATATTCCTGAGATCCCATCGTACTTTAAGATGAGTGCCTCGGCGCTTCATGCTATAAATAAAGTTGTTGGCACCGCCACCGATATTGACGCTCTTTTCGCTGCGCAGGGTTCTTCTTTGTCTTATGCGCCTACGCAGGCTTTATTTGACTATGCGGCACTTGATCCTGTTCATAAACAAGGGTTTTTTGGTACGGTTCCATCGCCAGCTCTTAGAGATAATAAAGGTATACATGGGTTGCGCGCTACGCGTGGAGGCAAAGGGCTTGCTTGTGCGAGCGTTATGTTTGGAACTGCTGCCAAGAAGATTGCCGAAGAAACGTTTAAAACAACTCTTAAAAACAATGCAGATGCTCAAGTAGCAACAAATTCTTCGCATGATTTCAAAAACGGTAAAGATGGTTTTGATAAATCTTCGTGTAAAGAATCAATTTTCTTTCCAAATAAATAAATTTTATACACAGTATTTTTTTCTTTGTCCCTCATGAAAGTAGTCTTCGTGAGGGACTTTTTTTATTCTTCTTCAGTTAAATTATATTCTTTGCATCGACGGTTAACAGAGGATCTGTTGACACCAAGCAGCATTGCAATTTTGGTTTGATTTTTGAATGTATTCCATAGATAAGACATGATATGAGGATCTTTGAGGGCATATTTCCCTCGGCGAGTTGCCTCAAGTAATTGAGGGTCATTATGGGTCATGATGTGATTGTGTAGGATGGCCTGATTGCCTTTTTTATCATGGTTTTTTGCAGCCAATACGGTATTAATGCGTTCTTTAAATTCATACAAACTTGTTGGATTTTGACTAATAATTATATCTTTTTCTTTTGCATTAAGTTGTAATAGAGGCGACAATGTCTTTTCTGGAATAGTTTGTTCTGCATACTTATCAGCAAGATCGTGAAGTTCCTGGGTTGGTAATTGATGTAAAGAAGGAAATGTGAGTGTCATTTTATTAAGTTCATTACAGAGAACGGGTAATAATTGGCCTTGTGCGATCAAGTACTCTATGTTTTTTTGTGTTGAGCAGACTATTCTTGCGCTACTCGTTATCTTTCGATCTCCTTTGTACACGTGAAAAAAACCGTAGCGTAAAAATTCTGCCAGATAGAGCTGTGTTTCTAGGTTAAGAAATTCAATATTTTCGATATAAATGGTTGCGCTGGTAGTATATTTTTCCAATAACGATTCGTGCCGTGATATTTTTAAAGGGTCATCAAAGCCAAAAAGTTTTATGGCTATGTCATTGTTTTTTTCTGGTGTTATTAATTTTATAATGTGGAGCGTTTGTTTTAAGCCAATTTTATGTATAATTTCCACGGTTGGTAGAAGATCTTTTTGTGGCATCATCAGCAACGGTGTTTTTTTATGGAGTGCCGTTTTGAGAAGATCTATTTTAAAATTTAACAAATGCTCCCCCGATCCTGGGATAAGTTGATTTATCAGTTGACCTGAAGGCGTTGTTTCTAGATATAATAAATAGTCCCATTCCGATGGATTTTTGAGTAAATCAATTTGTTGTTTAATAATATCGGTAATTTCCGGATAATAAACGGTAATGAGCGTATAATTGTCCTCGAGGCTTGGAATACCTGCGATAACGAGCTTTTTACCCTCAACGTTGCGTGTTATGATTGACTGGGCTGATTTATATTGTTGCACGTGATGGACTACGTCTCTAAAATATTTAGATAACGGGTGGCCTTCGTCATGATTTATGTTAAACGGAATCAGTTCTCTTGCAGCTTGGTTTCCAAAAACAAATCGTTTATTTTTATAAAAAATAATACCAATTTTTCGTTCTTGTGATGTTCGTAGGAACGACCGAATACTTTCTTTATATTGATTTATTTCTTGATGCTTAATGTACAGTTCTTCTTTGAGCTCTTTTTCTTGTATGAGAAGAGTGTCTAGATTTCTTTGGCGTAATAAATTAATAATATTGCCGAGGTAGCTGACAAAAACCAGCATTTCATCGCGTTCTATTGCTGTATAGAGTTGCTTTCTAGCTTCTTTATCTATAATTATGTATCCAGTTACCGTTTGTTTTTCAAAAATTGGGATAAAAATATCCGCATTAATTTCTTTTAAAAAATCTATTGCTATCTTATAATCTGGCTTATTTTCATAAAAGTATGTGAATTCTAATTCATCTTTAATCAAGATTTTAGAATGGCGTAATAATATTCCGACTGACGTTGTTTCTTTAATGTGACTGGTGATAAATTTTTCTGTTTTTTGTACGATATATTGCTCTTCTTCATTGATTTCATCTTTATTGGAGGATCTAATATAAAGATTTACTTTGTTTGCTGATACATTAAAATCATTCGCAAAAAATTGTCGCGTAATATGCTTGAGTTCTGACAAATCTATGACAAGCCCTAGTTGCTCCAGTATTAGCTTGAAATCGTTGATAAAATTAAACGGTTGCTGTGATGTTTCCACATGCGGTGCAAAATTGAGGAATCTTAATCCCATCATCCGCTTCGCTGAAAAATATATCGCATATGCCATGAGAATGGTTGAAATTGAAAGACTTGTATAATTTCCTGGCGTTACTATTGGATTAAAAAATGGCCAAAGAAAAATTGAAGGGTTTTGATTGAAAAATTCTAATATAAGCTTCGGTATTACGATGTAATATAAAAATATTTTTAATTGATCCTGAAGTATTTTTGGAAGATTATTTTTTTTTATTGTTTTGAGCGTAAAGTAAATCGTTGGAATGATAACGATAAACATGTAGAGTGTGATAAATTTCATGCCGAGCATTTCTAATAGGGGGCGCTCGTGATGACTTGTAATGTTATAATTAAATAACGCAAGATAAAGGTAGTATCCTGCGCCAATAATGTTGATAATTAATAAAATGCGATCTATGAAATTTAATTGTCTTTCGCATTTTGTTATTGTTTTTATAAAAAGTGATAATGCGAAATATTCTATAATACAAAAGGCCCAAGAAATTCTAATAATGCATATATCAAGTTCGAACGGTATGAGAGGGACGTAATAATATTTTGTGATATGTAGAATCCACGCAATATCACATAAACATTCGCCTATAAGAACCAAAATAAGATAATAGAGTAATTTTTTATGAGAAGTTGTTTTTCTGCCATACTGTATAAGTTTTATCATTAAAAAAAATTTAACGATTACAGTTATGATTTCTGTAATTAATAAAATATTATGTGTTTTGAATATTTGGGGTATTATATCTGTAAAGTTAATCATATTTTATTGATATTTGTTTGAGCATCATTATACTATTTAGAGCATTAATTGCATTACTGATAAAAGGATAACCAATGAGACCCAATTTTTTATTAATCATGATTTTTGTTTTTTCGATGTACAGTGAACTTTGTGCTTTTGATCAAAATCCACCAACAGGTGGTCCTCCAAAAAAAGGTTCTTCCCTGACCTTTCCAACCGGAGCATAAATTTCCATATAATTTTTACTATATCATGTCCCTTGATCTTTTAAAAGTTTTTATAACTCATAAAAGAATGATTGGCAAGTAAGATAAAAAAAGGGGTAGGTTGTTACCCCTTTTTTTAATAAAAAAAGTATACGAGTATGAAGCATAAAGAAAGTGATGAAAAAGCGCGAGTGGGGCGAATTATTGAGTTGCTAGAACAGGCGACAGCGGGGATGCCAAAGCCGATGTCTGAGTTAATAGCCTCTGAATATAACCGTGATCCCTATTTAATTCTTATTTCATGTCTCTTGAGTTTGAGGTCGCGTGATACTCAAACATATCCTATATGTAAAGAACTTTTTAAATATATAAAGACCCCTCAAGATGCTATCGATTTTCCTCAGGATCAGCTTGAAGCAATATTGCGGCCTATTGGATTTTATAAAAAAAAGGCTGTAGTTGTTCGACAGGTAAGCCAAGTTCTCATTGATATATTTGATAGCAAGGTGCCCGGCACGGAAGAAGAGCTGCTTGCTTTGCCAGGAGTTGGAAGAAAAACGAGCAGCCTAGTTTTGGGCGTTGCCTTTGGAATCCCTGCTATTTGTGTCGATGTTCATGTGCACCGCGTTTCTAATCGTCTTGGTATAGTCTCTACGCATACCGTTGAGGATACTGAGAAAGCACTAAAAGCTTGTATCCCCATTGATAAATGGATAGAGATAAATCATTTATTGGTAATGTGGGGGCAGAATATATGTGCTCCTGTTTCACCATGGTGTTCCAAATGCGTGCTCGCGCCGTTATGTCCCAAAATTGGCGTTGTCAGACGAAGATAAATTTAATTCATCCGTGAGTGTAAGGATGTCATTAAGCCCTCTCTATGGTTATAATTAATTATTTATAGCAATAATGTGTCGACTAGATCAGTGTTTGTGTTCTGATTTCTCATAGATATTTTTTATAAAATAACAAATTTATTATTGACTTATCATATTTTCATTTTTATATTGTATCGGTCATTTTAATATAATAATCATAAGGAGTCTCATGAAGAAAAGCAGCATAAATAGGCGCAGCCGGGTAGTTTTATGTATCGGTTTACTGTTATCGGTTACAGCATCCCGTGCAGGACAATTATCTATAAAAGACTCGTCTATATTTTCACCAAAAGAGTTAGGCATTGTTTCGCTTACTCGGGACAGTGAAGGGTTTCATGTCATACAAAATGGCGTCAAGCGTTCAGTTAAAAACCATTGGGTAGATAAGACATTGCGTAGTATACCAAGTGATAAGATGGAGAAGTTCTTACAGCACGGTTATATTTCTGTAAATAAAATGAGCGATGGCGAATTTACGCTTAATGCTAAGGTAAGAGGTAATGGTGGTGCATATTTCGGTGCTGTAGCAGGAACTATAGTTGGGGGAGCCGTAGTTCAAGGTGCTTATCATGGAACATTAGCGGGAATTGGATTTGCTCTATCACCCTTTATTACACCAGTAGGAGCAGGTGCTGTCGTAGGAATAATTCGAACCTTCACCATGCCTGCCGCAATACTCGCAACTAAAACAGTTGCGATAGCTGGTGGTATAGTTGGTGGTGTTATAACTGGCCCTATTTGAAAGATAGTTTATGTGGTATTGGTATGAATTATATTTTGTTTCATGTGGCGCATATTTTTTATGCGAAGCTATAAGAGTATTTTTCTGGGAAAAATAATATGACTCAAAACGAACACCTACTAATCGCTATTATTTTGATGATAATTACTACCGATATCTATTATTATTTTTTCCCTAGAATAAAAGAAGAAGAATTTTGGGAAAAGAAATTTCGTGATTGGTTTTCTTGAATAACAGATACCCCCGAGAAGCAGTCGGGGGTATAAAAAGAAATATTATGAGTCTGCTTCTTCAATAGCTGCGCCAGGTGGTATTTTAGGTGCAATGGCTGCGGTTGAAACAGGCGCATTAGCTATTTCTGCATTTCTCACCGCACTTCCTACACTATAATAGAGATACGTAAGTGAAAATTAAACATATTAATGACCAAGTTATTTCATTTCTTGGCGGATTATTACTTTCACTGGTAATTATTTATATTTTCTACGATGATGTAAAAAATGTAGGAAATTATAATTTATATGTATTTATATTAGTATTTCTCGTAATAATATTCAAATATAAATTTATGAGAATAGGCGAGTAATCGTCTATAAGAAAGATTAAAAAAAGGAATCTCATGAAGAAAAGCAGCATAAATAGGCGTAGCCGGGTAGTTTTATGTATCGGTTTACTGTTATCGGTTACAGCATCCCGTGCAGGACAATTATCTATAAAAGACTCGTCTATATTTTCACCAAAAGAGTTAGGCATTGTTTCGCTTACTCGGGACAGTGAAGGGTTTCATGTCATACAAAATGGCGTCAAGCGTTCAGTTAAAAACCATTGGGTAGATAAGACATTGCGTAGTATACCAAGTGATAAGATGGAGAAGTTCTTACAGCACGGTTATATCTCTGTAAATAAAATGAGCGATGGCGACTTTACGCTTAATGCTAAAGTTCGTGGCAATGGCGGATTTTTATTAACTGGTGTAATTGTTCATCAATCATGCCGAGCAGTTGGATATGTTAGTCTTGGATTTACTTCAGCTAGCACTGTGGCTACTGGCTTTGCAGTAGGTGGCATACCAGGCGCTGTTTCAGCATATATTGGTGTTTCCGCTGCACTTCCTGGAGCATTTGCTACAGTAGAATCGGTATCTTTAACTATTGGTACAGCAGCATCATTTATACCATTTCTTCCATGAAAAATAAAACTCTTTTAGAATGTGTTATACCACGAGCTCGAATATGCTTCTTAGTAATTTCTTTTATAATAATAGGTAGAGGAATAAGAGAGTTATTGATGAATTATAATATTGATAATTTTATGGCAAAGTTATTTATATTGTCATTTACACCAATACCTGTAATTAATGTTAGTTTTATAGGCGGCATTATACTTATGTGTACATCGTTCTTTCTGATTGCATTTACGGAGTATGTTTTTGATAATTTGAGATAACTATATATAGGGCCCTGTGTATTAATTTACACGGGGGTTCTTCGGCACGAACTTATTTGCATCACAATAATATATAGATAATTAAGCTCCCAGGATTTATCTAGGAGCTTTCACTTAAAATCGAAAGACATCATGTTGAAGAAAACATTATTCACAAGCGCGTTTATATTAACCACATTGTCGCGTGCGGGACAGTTATCTATAAAAGACTCGTCTATATTTTCACCAAAAGAGTTAGGCATTGTTTCGCTTACCCGGGACAGTGAAGGGTTTCATGTCATACAAAATGGCGTCAAGCGTTCAGTTAAAAACCATTGGGTGGATAAGACATTGCGTAGTATACCAAGTGATAAGATGGAGAAGTTCTTACAGCACGGTTATATTTCTGTAAATAAAATGAGCGATGGCGACTTTACGCTTAATGCTAAAGTTCGTGGCAATGGTGGTGCATATTTCGGTGCTGTAGTAGGATGTTATATGGGGAAATTTGTAGTGCATTTTGTAGGTCATGGTGCTATTTTAGTAGCCAGTGCAGCCACTGGCCCAGCAGCTCCCGCAACAGCTATGGCATTAGAGGCTGTATTTCTTCCATGGATAGAAGCTACAAGCAATGTAGCCGCTGTTGGTGCTGGTATTGCCTTCGGTGTGGCAATAGGGCTCATTTAATCAATATCTAGGATATATAATTATGTGGTTTTGCTATTGGCATTGGTATCAACATTATTTAATATCAGTCATGACAGTTTGTGTAATATATTTTATAAAATTATATATATTTTGGGATGAGAATGACTTCAATTGAACATTTTTTATTGGGACATTTTCTTTTCTTAATAACCTGGCACTTATTTTTTAAGAAATATCTTATATTTGAAAAAGAAAGAAAATTCTGGAAGCCATACATTGATAAATTTTTTGGTATATGACGGAATTATATATACTATAATAATAGGTTACCAGAAGAGAAATACGAGAAAGTATTTTTTATTAGACAGGTGGATTTTTATGAAAACTATTATCAACTTATTCAAGGCTTTTAAGCTGCAGATTATAGGCGTACTCCGCTTAAGCGGTATTATTATTTTTCTTTATCAATTGAATTCATCAATATTATGGACCTTTCAAGGTAGAATTATGTGCTCTCTTATGATGGGCTTGTATATATGTTATTTAAACTGGCAGGCAACTAAAAATCTTGCTACCAGTATGCAATATACTCCGTCAGGAGAATGCAAAGAATTATTTGATGAAATTATTCGTTTATGTGGTATGGACCCAAGTACTATTTGCTTGCGATATGCTTATACAGATGAAGCGGTTGCAATGGCAATATTTAACACGGTAGTTATTGATCCCAGCGTTTGGCATGGTATCGAACAAGATGCGGCAGCTATAAGGGTTATTGACATTGTTAATACGCACATAACACCAACAATGATCTCTGAAAAGCAACGACGACTTTTTAAGATAAAAGAAGCACTATCATTGCCTGCGCAGCGTTTTATTATTAAGCATGAATTGGGCCATATATACCATAATTATACCAATAAAAAGTTGTTTATTATCGGTATAATTGGCGTTGGTGTAACGTATTTAGGCTTGATAACAACCAAAACCCTTTTAGGTTTGTTTGGTGCAGGCGCTGTATTTTTTGGCATATTAGTTGCTGGAATAGCTGATGTCATATTGAGCTATGGTTCCAACGTTTTCTTTAAAATGAATGAAGAAAAAAAGGCTGATCTTTTTGCGGTGCAGCGAAGTAGCTCAGAAGATATAGAGGCGGCGATTCTTTTTTTTGAACAAGTGCAAGAGATTAGAGATGCGAATCCAGATCCTGATAATGTATTCTTTAAGATTCCTATAATTATTTTGAGTGGGCATTTGGACGGTAAAATACGGGCTGCTTATTTGCGCAGTTGTAAGCTGAGATATGTATAATTATGTGGGCCCCTGTGTATTAATTTACACGGGGGTTTTTATATTTTTACTCTGAACTCGTTTGTGCTCGAAGATAAGAAAAAGAGGCAATGCTGCATATAGCCATTAATACCTCCTATGGCTATAATTAATTATTTATAGTAACAATGCATTGACTAGATCGGTGTTTTCGTTCTAATTTCTCATGGATATTTTTTATACAATAATAAATTTATTATTGACTTGTTATATTTTCATTTTTATATTGTATCGGTCATTTTAATATAATAATCATAAAAAAGCAGCAGGGGTATCATGCATAAATTACAAAAGTCATTTCTATTATATTTATTGATTTTTTCTATCGGACCATCTCATGCGATGTTACAAAACAGAAATAAAATTGCACGAGAATCGATCACACATGTAACAGGTCTTGCGCATCTCATAAGAGAAAATAATCAACAAAAGCGTACGATGGGCTTTGGGGTTGTATTTGGTCCTGTTGTTAATTTTGTTAGTCCAATTGTAGTAGCGGGTGCAAAAGCTGTCGGATTTACCAGCTTTGCTGGATTTACTATTTGGGGTGCTAATAATAAGAGAGAAGCGATCTATAGAAAAATGGAGATGGATAATAAGCTAAACGATGAGATGAATAAAAGAATGCAAGCCGATCCTACGGGCAATTTCCACATTATCAATGGGGTTGTTTGCGAAGAGATTGACGGCGAATGGAAAGATGTAAATAGAAAACGTGAGCCAGTTAATTTCATGCCTTATAAGGCGCCTGATTATTCAGATGAAGTTAAGAAAGAGCTGGAAAGAAGAATAGCAGAAAACAAGCGCGATATAACACCTCCAACGCCACCTACGTTAACGGGATGCGGCACCACTAAGCCTATTGAATTTGAAATAAATCCTGGATGTGGTGATAGAAACCCAATACAAGTTCCAACCCATACTGGTCATGTTAATAATCCACCATTATCTGATTTAGATAGAAAACCAGGTTGTGGTAGCTCTACTCCTGTTCAAGTTCCTACTCATACCGGCCATATAAACCCAGTGCCAGTTAGTAATCCTATTATATTAGCTATGGCTCGTGATCCAAATAGTCCTCGTTATGCACCCGGCCCTCCAAAAGCGGATGAAATAAGAGATAAGGATGGTGGGCAGCCAAAGCACGACTGGAAACCTAAAAAGGGATGGGACGGTGAGATTGGAAGATATACTGTTGGCGATGATAAAGTAACGGGATATCCACATAAAGATGGATGCGTATTTGAACCAACGGGAGAAGGAACGCCGCTTGCTCATGGTGGTCCACATTATGATGTACAAACTGGTAGAAATTGTTCTCAAGTTTCGGGAGACTATGTTAACGTTTATCCCGGAAAGCCAACTAAGGATGCAAATGGTAAGCCTATTAGTGAAGCTAAGGGAATGGGGAAAAGTACAACCGTTAAATTTGAGGCGTTAGGTACTATAAATGCGGCAATAGACACTTCAACAGCATCTATATCAGCAGCGGCAACTGAATCTATCGCTATGTTATCTGCTTCTGCGCCATCGGCTCCTAGTTCTGGATCAGGTTATTCTCTTGGTCGATTATTTTGGGGTGCTCAGCAATCCGCTCCTGTATCGCCCATAGTTTCTGCGCCTACAAAACAATCAGAGGCACCTATAAAAAAAGCCGATGCTCCAGTAAAACAGATGTCTAATGCTCCTGAAAAGAAAGCTGATGCTGCCCCTCAGAAACAAGAACAACCATCGGCGCAAGCCAGAGATGTAAAAATGCCTGACACTATGAGTCTTGCAAGAGATAAAGATGGTAATACGATCATGATAAATTCTAAAGATCGTGGAAACCCAAACGCCACCTCGGTAGGCGCTCCTGTAAAATCAGATCAAAAGGATAGCTATGGGATGCCTATTGGGACGGTTTATGTACCAAAGAAACCAATGAAAGATAAAGATGATAAGCCATGGTATGCGCCATCAATTTATTCAACGCCTTATCAACCAACAAAAGAAGAGAAATGGGACCAAGATATTAGAGATTGGGAAAGAAAACACAGAGGTGGATGGTAATTATGAGTAAGAGAAAGCCATTAGAAATAAAAATATTCCCACAAATATTCTATGGTCACCCCAACGATGAGCATTTATTGTTTGAATGGATATCAAAAGTTAAGTGTGTAACCAAAATTGAATCTTATTATTTGACTATTAGATCCAAAAGGATATCTAGAGACGATTTAAAAAATCTAGTGGGTATTTTTAGAAGGTATCAGTTCGAAAACATAGAACAGCTTAATGTATTTAGAAATAAATATAATGATAAAACATTTGAGCGTTTTAAAATTCCCGATACTCGAGAAAAAAAAGATATATAATATAAAAATACATATACACAAAGTTATTTATCTTTAAGAAGAAATGAAAAGAAGGCATGATAAATAACAAAGAGGTGGATGGTAATTATGAGTAAGAGAAAGCCATTAGAAATAAGAATATTTCCACAAATATTCTATGTCATGTGGTGAACTATTTTTTATACAACAAACATATTGAAAATGAGCATTATGAAAATACAAAAAATTATTTTTTTATCGTACATATTAATTTTTTCCATCAAAGCAACGACAGTAAAGTTTGCTGCTTTAGATACTCTTAAACGCGCCATGGGCTTAGCGCCGGCACCAATTTCTGTTGTTGAATCTGAAGATGCCAAAATATAGGTATTGAATAAAAAAAGAGGGCAGTGCTGTGATAACAATGCCCTCGTAATGGGTTACTTGCTCGATTGGCCAAGATGATTAAGGTTTTCAACCATGGTGGACAATCTTTCCATTGCAGATTCTGGCTTTTTACGACTAACAGCTTTACGACGAGGAGCTGCTTTTTTTGCCACAGCTTTACGGCGAGGGGCTGCTTTTTTTGCCGCTGCCTTACGACGGGGAGCTGCCTTTTTGGCAACCGCTTTACGACGAGGAGCTGCTTTTTTTGCTGCTGCCTTACGTTTAGGTGCGGCCTTTTTGGCTACAGCTTTACGACGAGGGGCTGCCTTTTTTGCTACTGTTTTACGTGCTGTAGTTTTTTTGGCTACCTTGCGCTTTGCAACTGCTTTTTTAGCTACCGTCTTGCGAGCGGTTGTTTTTTTAGCTACTTTACGTTTTGCAGTAGTTTTTTTCTTTGCCGTTCTTTTTACTGCGCGTTTCATATACACTCTCCTTTTTTTAGTTAGAGGTTTTTTTACTACTCATTAATAAGGATACATGAAATGCAGCTCTATAATCAATAGTACGAGAAAATACAGTTGATCAATATTTATTATAATTATCTGTTCATCAAGCTTTTAAATCAAAATAATTGTAATAAATATTTGTGTAATTTTTATAAAAAAACAACTTTTTATACAACTTTTAGATGATTTTTTGTCATAAAATCATCGCATGAAATTCCCATTTCTTGTTTGCCGTCTAAATATCGTACGGTAACCGTTGATTGCGCTACTTCTTTTTCTCCAATAACGAGCATGAGTGGCGTTTTTTCACGTTGCGCTGATCTAATTTTGATAGAAATATGATCAGATGATTGGTCAATCTCAGCTCGTATTTTATGTTCTTTGAGCTGTGCTAAGACTTTTTCTGCATACGGTTTTTGCGCATCGGTTATGGTTAAAATAGTTACTTGTAGCGGCGCTAACCAGACGGGCAAAGCACCTTTGTGATGTTCTAATACTATAGCAAAAAAGCGTTCTAGTGAGCCGTAAATAGTTGAATGAATGATAACAGGACGTTCTTTGGTTCCTTCTGTAGACACATATGACAAATCAAAATTTTCTGCTTGGAAAAAGTCTACTTGGATCGTACCGCATTGCCATAAGCGACCCATCGCGTCTTCTATACTCATATCAATTTTTGGACCATAAAACGCGCCTTCACCTTGCTGTATCTTGTATGTTTTTCCAGAGTTTTCCAGAGCTTGTTTGAGGGCATTTGTAGCAACAGCCCATTGTTCTTCATCCCCCAATGCTTTGCTTGGTTTAGTCGATAGCGCGAGTGAGATTTTTGAAAATCCTACGCGGGAAAAAACTTGAAGAGCAATGTGTAATATTGTGGTAATTTGTTCTTCTATTTGATCTAAAGTACAGTAAATATGCACATCATCTTGCGTGAAAGCTCGTACTCGCATGAGCCCATGTAGTGTCCCTGATAATTCGTGACGGTGTACGTGGCCAAATTCTGCTAATTTAAGGGGCAGCTCGCGATATGAACGGGGTCTATTTTTATATACCAATATAGAGCCGGGGCAGTTCATCGGTTTTATGGCATAATTTGTTTCATCGATTTCTGAAAAATACATATTTTCTTTATAAAAACTATAATGTCCTGACCGTCTCCATAAACTATCGCTGAGCATGGTTGGCGTTTCGATTTCTTGGTAATTATATTCTTCACGTAATGTACGCATGTATTGTGTTAGAATATTGATAACTCTTTTGCCTTTTGGATGAAAAAAGGGAAAGCCGACGCCTTCTTCATGAAACGAAAAATAATCAAGTTGTTTGCCTAATTTTCTGTGGTCATACTCAAGAAGCTCTTCTTGTTTTTTTTCAAAATCTTCAAGCTCTTGTTCCGTGAAAAAAACAATGCCGGATATACGTTGAAGTGCTTGTTTACTTTTATCAGCACGCCAGTATGACCCAGAAATGCCCGTTAATTTAAAATATTTAAGAAGGCCGGTTGATGCAACGTGCCCACCTCGACAGAGATCGTGAAAATCTCCCTGAGACGCAAGGCCTACCGTTTCTCCGGGGATTTGATCAAGAAGTTCAAGTTTAAAAGGGTTATGCTTAAAGAGTTCGTACGCTTCTTGTTTTGAAATTTGTTTGTGTAAAAGAGGTAAATCTTGTTTTACCAGTTGGTTCATGCGTTCTGTTATCGTAACAAGGTCTTCTTCTTTAAAGTTGGTGGTTGGCAAGCAATCATAGAAAAAACCATCTGATGTTGCCGGGCCTATCGTTAAAAGAGTCCCTGGAAAGAGTTCTGAAACGGCATGTCCTACCAAATGAGCCGCCGAGTGACGTAAGCTACTGAGTGAATCTTTCATTTTTACACCTTACTATCGTTTATGCAATTTAAAAAACAAAGATAATATTATCGTCTAGTATACTCAATTTCGCACACTTGGTTAATTTGTTGTGAAAGGTGTTACGGTATTGATACGTTCAAACACGAGATTAACTTTTACAGATGAGGGAACAATGGCATCTGAGAAAATATATATACTTGATACAAACGTACTGATTCATGATCCACAATCAATTTTTAGTTTTGAGGGAGCCCTGCTGGGCATTCCGATTGTTGTTTTGGAAGAATTGGATAGGTTTAAGAGCGAAAATTCTCTTCGTGGTAGAAATACGCGCGAAGTTATTCGTTATTTAGATTTATTACGTGATAAAGGTTCGTTTGCCAAGGGGATTCAGCTTGATAATAAGGGTACGTTGTATGTTTTATTTGGCGATATAGAAACGCACATTACCATTCCACTTAATTTACATGAAGCTGATAATCGTATTTTATTAATAGCTTTGATGATGAAAGAAAAGGGCTATGAAGTCCATTTGATATCAAAAGATTTGAATATGCGCGTCAAGGCTGATGTTGTCGGTATTCAGGCGCATGATTATATAAAAGATATTGTTGCTGAAGAAGAATTTTATAAAGGTTGGGTTACTATTCAAGTCCCTTCAATACAGTTAAAAAAAGATGTTCCTGATGATCTTTTTGCGCTTGAAAAAGAATATACGTTTACGTTAAATGAATTTGTTTTAGTAGAAAGTAGAAATAACCCTTTTAATTATAGGCTATTTCGTTATGACGGGCCGGGTCGGTTTAAAGATGTTGTGATGCCAGATTTAAAGTGGCCCATTACGCCAAAAAATCCTCAACAATTAATGGCGCTTAATTTATTGCTCGATTCTTCTATTCAATTAGTTACATTGCTCGGTCCTGCTGGTACAGGGAAAACGTTTTTGGCTCTTGTTGCCGCCTTGCATGAAATTCTTGTTAAAGATGAGTTTGAAAAAATATTGGTGACTCGTCCCGTTATTCCCTTGGGCCCCGATATTGGATTTTTACCGGGCGATATTCATGAAAAATTACACAGTTGGA